>NZ_BTPE01000007.1:0-229169 GCF_036245645.1 Algoriphagus taiwanensis
GAAGAATGAAGCATGAAAAAAGGGCTCCGAAAAACGAAGCCCCTTCATTCCACTTGGCAGATTCTATTGCTGGTAAGTTGCTCCTCAGCAGAGCTTATGTCCTCTTCAAACCTGCACGGGATTTTAAGAAATTTTCTAATCAAAGGCACCAACTATTTTTGACCACATTACCGGAAATACTATTTCCCTCCCATCTGATCCACTCCCGTCATTTCCCAATGACCCAAGGCAATCGGAATACTTCCAATTCCATTCAGCTGATCAAAAAAGTCCCGAAGCCGAAACTCCTCTCCTTTTTCTTCTTTGATTCTGGCGTAGTCAGCCAAAGCATTTTCCAAAAGATATTTTCCGGTAATGTAGCTCGAGCCATAGCCAGGCTGACGCATGTAGAGATGTTGCTCAAAAAGCAGAAGCTCTTTCTCCGTCTTCATCCAGCCTCTCGGAGTGTAATTTGAATGAATTCCTCCGGCTTCCACCATCGTCATTTCATTGGCTTGGGCATACAGGGAACCCAGACCCCGAGCTGCCCGCTGAGCAATCATGATGTACACAATCTCCCGAGAGCGAGGCGAGTCTGCATACAATCCCGCATCCATAAACATCTCTTCCACGGCTGTAGCAGTCCCTTCATTTCTGCTGTCGAAAATATTATACAAAAGCGGTCCTCTTCGAATGAGACTTTTGTAAGGTTCGTTGTCCATAATAGCCAGCTCAAACCAATGGTAGAAATGAGAATAAAGTGGAAGCGGATCGATATGCATTCCGATGTAAAAGAAGTTTCGCTTTTCCTCAGGAACAAAGCTGCCTCTGTGCTCCCGCAAAGCCGGTTCGAAATAATCCTTGACGGTCAAAATCTCCTCTTTCTCCAAGAAATCCATCATTTTCTGAATGGACTTTTCGGTCAGTTGCTCAAATTCCTCCGGAGTATTGGCGGCCTTTAAAGGAGGAAGGTTCCGGTTTTGATGTTCTTCCAGTTTTAGTGAATTCCAAGCTCGAGCCAATTCCCTTTTGAGAATCATCACCTCATCCTCCCAAGTCAAAGGCACCAAGTGTACATTTTGGAGGTACCAGGTATAATTCTCTTTCCCGATTCCAGAAGGTCCGTCCTTCTTCGGAGCCTCTTCTTCCAGCCACTTGACCAAGTCCTCCGTGGAGCTAATGGCTTCTTGAATGGCTTGGGCCAATTCTTGATTTTCTTTCACTCCCGGGAAATCCAAAATCTCCTTTAAGTCTAGGACCTGCTGACTGATGGTAGGAATTCCCGCAGCCCAGAGCTCTTTTGCATTTCCAGTCAAGTTCTCTTTAGCCTGGGTATTCAGGGAGGAGACGGCTTTTATTTTTTCCAAAAACTCTCCGCTTTTTTCAGCTTCTAATGGAAAGGAATACTGCCAAACTTCCACTACACCATGATGAGTCGGACCTTCATGGGCAGGCACATCACTTCGCTCCATCCAGATGGACTTATAAAATGCAGGGTCTCGCTCCCAAGGTTTCAAGATTCGATGATTGAAATCAAAGCCGTTCATTTCCGCCCATACAATCCTCCAATCTACCTGTTCGGGAATGCTCCAGCCTGAGGTATCCATTTGAAGAAGCTGGCTTTGCAGGTCTTTAAATTCAGGAATGCGTTGCTCAAAAGTGGATTTTCGATAATCCGGTGCACCTTCAAGCTTCGGAGGATTTTCAAATGTCCGCCATTCCGAAAAGAGAGCCTCTAAGTCTGCGTAGGTAGCCGGAGATTTGATATCTGCGTTTGCAGTGTTGTCTTTTTTCTCACAACTGAACAAAAGCACGGAAAAAAGGAAAAGGGTAAGAAAGGAAAGGTTGCGCATAGAATAGAATGGTGGTAATTGGGAAAAGGAAAGATAAGCCCTGAATTTTCAGGATGCAACCCTCGAACCTTAAAGCAAAAGCCTGCTTTTATCCCTTTGCCAGAAAATCCTGCCCGATTAGAATTCAGGTTTTTTATTTCCCTCAGTTCCTGTAATTTTGGGCTTCCTAAAAATTGAATCAATTATCTAGTTTATGGCATATTTATTTACCTCAGAATCAGTATCTGAGGGGCATCCTGACAAAATCGCTGACCAAATCTCTGACGCGCTGATCGATAATTTTTTGGCTTTCGATCCCAATTCCAAAGTAGCCTGCGAAACCTTGGTGACCACAGGTCAGGTTTTTTTGGCCGGAGAAGTGAAATCTGACATTTATCTGGACGTACAGAAGATCGCACGGGATGTCATCAACCGAATTGGCTATACAAAGAGTGAATACATGTTTGAGGGTAACTCCTGCGGGGTGCTCTCAGCCATCCACGAACAGTCTGCTGATATCAATCAGGGTGTTGAGCGAAAGAATCCCGAGGAGCAAGGTGCAGGTGACCAGGGGATGATGTTTGGCTATGCCACCAACGAGACGGAAAACTACATGCCTTTGGCTTTGGATCTGTCCCACATGATCCTTCGCGAACTGGCTGCTCTCCGAAGAGAAAACAAAGAAATCACTTACCTCAGACCTGACTCCAAGTCTCAGGTGACCATCGAATACAGCGATGACAATGTACCTCAGCGAATCGATGCGATTGTGGTTTCCACGCAGCATGACGACTTCGATACAGAAGAGGCCATGCTGGCAAAAATCAAAGCTGACATCATCAATATTCTCATCCCTAGAGTAAAGGCTAAGCTCAAGCCAGAGTTGCAGAAGCTGTTTACATCCGAGATCAAATATCATATCAATCCCACCGGGAAGTTTGTCATCGGTGGACCTCATGGGGATACCGGCTTGACCGGAAGAAAAATCATCGTGGACACTTACGGAGGAAAAGGAGCTCACGGAGGGGGAGCTTTCTCCGGAAAAGATCCTTCCAAAGTGGACCGCTCTGCGGCCTATGCCACTCGCCACATCGCAAAAAATATGGTTGCGGCAGGTATTGCTGATGAAATGCTCGTGCAGGTATCTTACGCTATCGGAGTGGCAGCCCCTATGGGTATCTATGTCAACACCTACGGCACTGCCAAAGTAGGAATGAGTGACGGAGAAATCGCCAGAAAAGTGGAAGCTATTTTCGATATGCGACCTTACGCAATCGAACAGCGACTGAAGTTGAGAAACCCGATCTATGAAGAGACTGCTGCCTATGGACACATGGGTAGAAAAAACGAGATGGTGGAAAAAACCTTCTACTCACCCTACAGAGAAGCTGTTACCAAAAAAGTTGAACTTTTCACTTGGGAAAAGCTGGATTATGTGGACAAAATCAAGGCTGCATTCGGAATCTAAGCGATTCTCAAATGACTTAAAAAACCTGGCTTTTTGCCGGGTTTTTTGCTTTTTTACTCTAACCTTTTGGACTTACGATTTAGCCCTTGTACATGAAACATCTTTTTCTTTTCAGTTTCTTCCTTGTTCTGGCTTTTAATGGCTTTGCCCAACAATCAATTTTGATTCAGGAGAATTGGATCAATTCCAGAAAATACTATTCCCAGGGAATACATCTGTCCAAAACGGAGGTTGCCGATGTGATGAAGGATTACCCCAAATTGCAGGAGGAGTACATCAAGGGGAATAAAAAACTCAATACGGGTATGTGGTTTATGATCTCCGGGGGAGTAGTAGCCACGAGTGCAATAGTCTGGATCTATTCCTATCCGGATTTTGGGCTGGAGGGACTATTTATACCTATGGGAATAGCTGCCGGACTGCCCTTTTTCCTGATAGGCAGGCAATTCCGGGTAAGTGGTAGATCCAAAATCGATTTTGCCATCTCTACATTTAATGACTCCCAGATGGATTTAAAGAGGAAAAAATCAGAAGTATACTTGAATATCTCCGCTGCGGGTATTGGTCTTGGACTTTCTTTTTAAAAAAACTTTAGTCATCTTAAACTTATCTCAAGTTCATCCCGTAAAAATTGAATTAAAAAGAGTTTATGGGCAAAACAGTTTTTACTCTCCTTTTCCTCTTAGCTGTTTGCGCCAGCGCCCAAGGTCAAAACCCCATTCAGATAAGGGAAAACTTTTTCAACAACCCTAAATTTTTCAGCCGAGGTCAAGAGCTTTCATCAGCACAGGTTTCGGAAATGCTCGTTCCATTCGCCCAAGAAAAGCGGGATTTTGATGAAGGAATCAAGCAAATGAAAACGGGCTCGGGATTGAAGATAGTTTCATTTGCCACTCTTGCTGTAGGATTGGGAGTCCTATTTGCCAATGCAGATGATCCCTATGCCTGGAGAATACCCCTGATTACTTCATTTGCTTCTGTTGGATTGGGATTTACCGGATTTTCTCTCCGAAAAAAAGGATATAACCGGATCAATTCTTCCATTTATCGATACAATTATCAAAATAACATACCTCCTCCCTCCGCCTCTTTGGGATGGACCGGCAATGGTCTTGGGCTTTCCTTTAAATTCTGATCTATGAGGACTTATCTACTCGTCTGTGCATTTTTCTTAGGAATAATCACCACCCAGGCACAAGAAACTCCAATTCTAAGAGTTGACGTGAGACAGAATCTTCTCACCCAAAAGATTGACATTCTGGATGGTCCCAAAATGCTAAGCCAACCTGAAATCAGAACTATTCTTCAGACCAATTCCGATGCCCTTTACATCTATGAAAAATCTTTAAACAAGCAGAGGATTAACAATATTTTATCCTTCGTTGATTTGGGTCTTTTTGTAGGCACCACTGTTTTGGCCTTTGCCCCTCAGCAGCAATCCTCTCAGGTGAGCAACTTATTCTGGCCTTTCTTAGTGGGAAGCTTGGCTGTGGGAATCACTTCGGGTTTTTTCCGAAGGGAAGCCAGAAATCTGGCAAGAGAGGCAGTCGACAGCTATAATTTTGGTTTGACTCCCAATCGTCCATCCCTTTATTTCGAAGAAAATTCAATTCCTCAACAAGCTATTTTTTCGTTTCATATCCCAATCCGGTAAGTCTGTGTCAGTTAAAAGTCCTCCCTTTGACCTTTTTTATGTCGGACTGAAGCTATTTTTTTCTGAAAAAATCAAAGCTGTTCTAAGGGCTCAACCTGCCATCTAAAAAAGAATTGGTTACAAAAAGGCCTAAAATCCTGCGATTTTGGGCTTTTTGATGTATATTAGTTGATCACCTTTTAATACAAAGCAGCTTACATGCTGCATTTCTGTTTTTTATCTATTCCCTTATGGCAAAAACCATCATCGTCTCCAACAGACTTCCTATTTCACTCCGTCACCGAAACGGAAAATTTGAATTCAAACCCTCAGCGGGAGGATTGGCTACCGGCCTTGGCTCCATCTACAAATCCGGAGAAAATATCTGGATAGGATGGCCGGGCAATACCATAGAAGACCCCGAACAGCGAGCCGAGATTATTCTTGAGCTTCACGAGCTAAAAATGGCTCCGGTCTTCCTCTCCAAAGAGGACGTAACCAAGTTTTATGAAGGCTTTAGCAACGAGACCCTTTGGCCTGCCTTTCACTATTTTACGCAATACATCGAGTACAACCCTGATCACTGGGAATCTTACAAGGAAGTCAATCGGAAGTTTTGTGATGCCATTCTGAAAAAAGCCGACCCGGATGACACCATTTGGGTTCATGACTACCAGTTGCTTTTGCTTCCCCAAATGCTCAGGGAAGCTTTGCCGGAGGCTACCATTGCTTTTTTCCAACATATCCCCTTCCCATCCTATGAGATCATGCGAATGATTCCCTGGAGGAAAGAACTTCTCGAAGGAGTCTGCGGGGCGGATTTGATTGGCTTTCACACCTACGATGATATGCGTCACTTCCTTAGTGCAGTAGGAAGAATTACAGGCTTATCCAGCGAGAGTGGCTATATCCAAGCAGAAAACCGGATTATTAATGTAGACTCTTTTCCTATGGGTATTGACTATGGGAAATTTGTCAAGCAGGCAAAAAGCAGAAAGACTCAGAACATAGTCAAAAATTTCAGGAATCAGGTTGGAGATCAAAAACTCATTTTAACCATTGATCGCCTGGACTACTCCAAAGGCATTCCCCAACGAATTCATGCATTTCACGATTTACTGAAAGACCATAAGGAACTCCACGGCAAGGTATCCATGATCATGATCGTGGTGCCGAGTCGTGACAAAGTCAAATCTTACAAAGAGCTTCGGGAAGAAATCGATCTGCTAGTGGGCAGAATCAATGCGGAATATTCCACCCTCAACTGGGTGCCTGTCCATTATTTCTACCGAAGTTTTCCATTTGAAGAGCTCAGTGCCTTTTACAGCATGTCAGATATTGCTTTGGTCACCCCACTTCGGGATGGGATGAACTTGGTATGCAAAGAGTATGTGGCCAGTCGAGGAGATCAGGGGGGTGTTTTGATCCTTTCTGAAATGGCCGGTGCATCCAAGGAGCTCCGAGATGCCATCCTTGTCAATCCCAATGATCGGGAGGGAGTAAAATCAGCCATCTATCAAGGTCTAAAGCTCGATGAATCAGAGCAAAAAACCCGGATGGCTTCCATGCAGGAAGTCCTGCAGCGGTATGACATATTCCAATGGGTCAAAGTATTCATGGACCGACTTGAGCATGTCAAATCCAAACAAAATGAACTCACCTCCAAGGAAGTGGACTCCAAGGTGGAAAGAGAAATTTCGGATAAGTTTCAAAGTGCCAAAAATCCGGTTTTATTCTTGGACTACGATGGTACGCTGACGGGCTTTGTGGGAAATCCACAAGATGCCAAGCCGGACACAGAGCTTCGAAATCTGGTCAAAAAACTCAGCCAAAAGGCTCAGGTCGTGATCATCTCAGGAAGAGACAAGGACACTTTGGGCAAATGGTTTGAAAACCAAACGGTAGACCTCATAGCCGAACATGGGGTATGGGTGAAGAGAAAAGAGGACCCCGCCCAGTGGGAATTGTATGCTGAGGTAGATGATTTTTGGAAAGAGGATATCCGAAAGGTGATGGAGTATTACGTGCAGCGGACTCCAGGCGCATTTATCGAAGAAAAACACCACTCTCTAGTTTGGCATTACCGAAAAGTGGAAAGTGGTCTCGGAGATTTGAGGATGAGAGAACTTTTTTCCCACCTCAAATACATGGCTCGTGGACACAACTTGCAGGTATTGGAAGGCAATATGGTCTTGGAGATCAAGCGCCCGGATATCAATAAAGGACGGGCTGCGAGTGCCTTGATGAAAGGGGAAACTTACGATTTCATCCTGGCAATCGGCGATGATTGGACGGATGAAGACACGTTTAAGGCTATGCCAAAAAATGCCTTTACCATCCGGGTAGGCTATGCCTATACGCAGGCCAATTTCAACATCAAGTCTTTTCAGGAAGTCCGAAACTTGCTGGGAAAGCTGATTTAAGCCTTTTCATCTTCAGCACTAAATCACCAAAAGCCCAATCTTAAAGAAAATTGGGCCGATCCAGCTTTTTCCCAATCCGGAAAGCAGCATTCATCAATCCTACATGGGAATAGGCCTGAGGGAAATTGCCCCACTGACTTCCGGTGGCTTGATCTACATCTTCAGAAAATAGGTTAAGGTGATTGCAATACTTGGTCAGCGTCTCAAACCCTTCAATCGCCTCGTCCAGCCTATTCACACAGGCCAAGGCCTCAATGTACCAAAATGCACAAATCAGGAAGGTAGTCTCCGGTACACCGAAGTCATCCATGTGTTTGTATCGGTAAAATAGGTAATCTTTTGCCAAAAGATCCTCTTCCAAGGCCTTGAGATGGTCATTGGCCCGCTGAATATCTCTTCCAAAATACCCCATCGTGATCAACTGAAGCGTAGATGCATCCATATGCTTGGACCCTATGGCCTGCGCATAGGCCTTACGGTCAGGAAGGTAGCATGCCTCGATTTTTTTCACCGCTTCATCCCTCAGCCGAATTGCCTTGTCGTACATGAGATTGTTTTTCAGGCGAGTGCCGATCTTGGCGGCGGCACAGGCTCCTGCCCAGTGGAAAAGAAAGGTATAGCAGTGCTCCTGAGCCAGATTTCTGAATTCCCAAAGCCCCGCATCCTTCTCGTGCATGGTCTTTTCGATTTTGTCCAAAAGATTCATGATCATCGGTTCGGAATAGCTCTTTTCCTTTGCTGTAAAGCGCTGATCAGAATATAAGGGAAGCAAGGAAACCAAGACCTGACCGTAGAGGTCGTTTTGGATATGGGTGTAGGCCTGATTGCCAAATCTCACCGGCTGATTGCCGAGATACCCCTGAAGATCAGAAATCTCCTCCGTCAGCAAGCTGTCTCCGGTAATCGAATACAAAGGCTGATACCGTCCATCCGCCCCAGTTGGAAGATTCTGGATGTATTCGAAATATTTCTCCAACTCCTCGAAGTGCCCCACGCTGTTAAATGAAGTAAGGGTATAGTAGCTGTCCCTAATCCAGCAATAGCGGTAATCCCAGTTTCGGGTAGATCCCGGAGATTCTGGAAGGGAGGTGGTAGAAGCGGCGATGATAGCACCCGTATCCTCGTATTGGTGGATTTTTAAAATAAGGGCTGACCTCAATACCAGTCTTTGGTGAAAGGTGGAAATACTCGTGGACTTCACCCAAGATTGCCAATATTCAGTGGTGGCTTGCAGGAATCGCTCGCTGGTAGATTCCACAGGAGCCTCAAGGGGTCTTCCATAGGTAAAAACCAGATAAACCGGTCGCTGCAGCACAAAAGCTTTCCCCTCGCAGATATAGCTCAATGGAGCATTGGTGGTCAGGCGAATTTCCTGATCCTGCCCCATGTAGCGAATATGATTGCTGCCCATACTTGGAGTAAGTTGCTTCGCTCCTCTTTCCCATACAGGCTTGCAGGTGATTTTCACTTTTGGCGCTCCTTCGAGAGGCTCTAGCTTTCGGATAAGCATCAGGGGCTTGAAGTATCGGTCAAAATTCTTGAACCGAGGAGCAAAATCAGTCACCCGATAGCTTCCTTGCTTACTCTTAATCGTCGTCTCAAGGATATTGGTGTTTTCCAGATAGTTCTGTGTGGATTCAAAGTCCTCCTCGGGCAAAATGGTAAATTCCCCACCCCGCTCTTTGTCGAGCATACTGCCAAAAACAAAGTCCGAATCAAAACGGGGAAAGCAGAGCCAGGAAACATTCGTATTCTTCTGAATATGGGCGATATAAGAACAGTTTCCGATTAGCCCAGAGTCATAAATATGCGAGTTCATCAATAAATAATTAAAGTGAGAAAATGAAAAAAGGCTACTGGGTATCCGGCAATAAATAAAAATTAAGCCCTGAATCCAAAAGAAACAGGGCTTTTTAGTCTTGCATTACTTTCTTGAAAAAGGATTTTTTCCCAAAAACTCCTAAAGAAAATGGGGGAAGTAACCACCTAAATTCCTTGAAGAAAAGCCAAGAAATTACTTCTCCAGCATCAGCCAACCCCTAGGGTCTACCACTATGGTTGTGCTACTTTTCACTTCCGCACCTTTTTTCCCGACACTCACACGCTGAATTCCCTCGGAGGTCTCCACCTCCACAGGCATTTCAAAATCAATGCCTTGCAAAGAAACCACATAGCCGTCTTTTCCCTTTTTGGACACTTTTACTTTGGGAAGGGAAGTGGTGTAGAGATACAGATCAAAAAATCCGCTTAGGTCTTGACCGGTGAAACTCTGGATGAAATCGGTGAAATCCCGGGTATTGACCAGATTTTGATAAGTAAATCTTTCATCCATGACAAATGCCTTGACCGCAGGAAAAAACATTTCATCTCCTAGCACGCCTCTGAGAGAATGAATCACCATGGCGCCTTTGGTATAGATCTCTGGATGGTAGGCCTGCTCCTCGGTCGAATTGGGTGGACTCACCACCGGCTTGGCATGGGGAATATTCCGGGATTCGGATTTAACCTTAGCAAAGTAGGCTTCTGGGCCTCCATGCTCCCAATAAAACAGCCAATCACCATAGGCAGTCAGTCCCTCGTGAATCCACATATCGGCCCAGTCTCCCACCGATACCTTGTTGCCAAACCACTCGTGACCCAGCTCATGATGAAGCAGCCAATCGTAATTGACCCCTCCCATTTTCACAAACTGAAAATTATTCCCGTATGCATTAATGGTCTGATGCTCCATGCCCAAATAGGGAGTTTCCACGACCGCGATTTTGTCCTTGGGAAAAGGAAAGGGGCCAAAATACTTTTCCTGAGTTGCTGCACTGATTTTCAAAACCTCCAAAAGCTCATCTGCCCTGGCCCGGTTTTCCTGCAGGACCCAAACATGCATGGGAATCCTATCTCCGGAAATGGACTCAAACTCCATTTTTGCCTCCTGAAATACTCCCAGCGTAAAATTGATATTGTAATTATTGATCGGATAGGCAGTAGACCAGTGATAGGAAACCTTATCGCCTTGGTCTTCTGCTTTCGTCAGACGACCATTAGATGCTACAAAATAGGGTTTGGGAGCTGTAAAAATCAGATCAACCCCTTCTCTGGGCTCGCTGGAAGGATGGTCCAAAGCAGGCATAAAGATTTTCGCTCCTTCTCCCTGACTGGAGAGCCCCATCCAGTGATTGTCCAGTTGGTCCTTCTCCCAAGTAAACCCACCTGTCCAAGGCGGGTTTTGTGCAATTGGTGTTTTCCCTCCATAAAAGACCTGTACTTGATCGCAGGTACAATCAACTGGTAGGACATCCAAAATGTCATTTTGATGGAAAAATTTGACCTCTTTTCCATCCATCAACACTTGGCTTACCTGATAGACATCGATCAGCTGAAACCTCAACGTGTCTAATTTTTCTACGGTGGAAAAAGTGATTGTATTGGACCCTTGGATGGATTGACTCTCCGGGATCAGTTCCAATTCCAATCGGTAATGCCTGATTTTCATCTTGGCCTGAATCGGATCAATCGGCCCTCCCCAGTCCCAATTTTGAGAAAAGGAAAAAGGAATAGTTGCAAAAAAGAGGAGGATAGAGAGATACTTTTTCATCTGTTTATACTTGTTTTTCACCTATCAGATTAAATCTCACCTGATTTACTTTCATTGTGGTGGGTGTCGACTCTGATTTATTGATTGGAAAAAGCTTCAAGATAGCCTGAAAAGCATTTCTTTCAAGTGTACCCCGAAATTCTCTGAGTATTTTTCTGACACTTTGCTGAAGCCGAACTTCTCATACAGGTGCACGGCTGGGTCCAGGCCTGAAGTGGTGTAAAGGTAGGCTCCGGTGTATCCTTTTTCCTTATAAAAATCCATCCAAGCCTTCATCAGCTGATTGCCCAACCCCAATCCACGAAATTCTTTTTCCAACACAAAATACCGGAGTTGAGCCTGATGGTCCGGCCTATGCATCAGGCAAAGAAACCCCACCATTTTACCTTCTGCCTCTACGACCCAAGCCCGGTCTTTATCCGGATCATATTGCCCATAAAACTCCACCAAGCTCTCCAGCACATAGGCCTCAAAGCCCAATCCAAAGCCCTGCTCCTGGGAATAGATTTTGGCATGGAGCCAGGCTACCTGACTGAGGTCACCGGGAAGGAGAGTTGTCCGTATTGAATAATTTCTATTGCTAACCATTCCAGTCCAATAAAAAACCGCCTGAGTGAATCAGACGGTTTCGTTTTTAGTCTTCAGCGTAGTTAAAGGAATCGACTTGCTCCTTTACCCAGTCGTGGTATTTGCTTTTGCGGTAAGTGACCCATTCTTCCTTGTACTTGGATCCATCGATCAGAAACTTAAAACCAGTTGCTGCTTTTGGTTTGCTCAGTGCATCGACCAGATCTTCTGCGAGATTTCTTTCTTTGACTTTGCGATCGATGAAATCCTGCATCATCTGATGCTCCTGAGCAGGCTCCATTTTGGTGAATTCCGCAAAATTGTCCGGGTTTTCTTCGATCTCATCCAGGATGTCTTCTTCGTCTTCTGTCAGATCGTAATTGAAATAATCCTCGTCGTCAGGCATCTGATGGACCTTTTTTCTATCGATTTGATAGAAGCAGACCATTCCTTTGAGAAGTTGGGAGGCTATGTAGTCTACCTCCTGATTAGAAAGGGAAAGCATGTATGGTTTTCAATGGTTGTTGAAAAATAATGAAAGTCGAAATTTCATCAAATTGTTTGACTCATTACAATCAGCGGGCCAAAAAAGATCATCCCTCTTTTTTAATGATTTTTTGAAGCAGAGGGATATTCAGTTCGTGTCCGCCTTCAAAGGTAAGCTCGCGGACTTCTTTTTCCAATAGGCCGAAAAAAGCCCTTTGGGATTCTATACTCTCCGCGGTGATCAATTCATCTTGGGTGCCAAAGACCATCTGAATTTCCGTATTTCGGAATTGATCTCTTGCCTGCTCCAAGATCAAATCATGAGCAAATCCTCCTGCCCAAAGAATCATCTGCTTTACGGGCTTGGTCCATCGCCCTGCCCATCGGGTAGCGGTGGCTGCGCCCTGAGAAAAGCCTAGCACGTGGATTTCGGGTGTTTGGGAGAATTTTTCCAAAACTTCCTCCATCAATAGATCCAAAAACCGGTGATTGTTGGCAATGGCTGTTTCACGTTCATATCGGGTCATCCAATTGGCCCCCACCCTCCCTTGAAAGTCTTTCAAATACCCATAATTGGTGCCTTCTGGAGCCAAAATCAGGCGGTTTTCATCAGCGAACGGCAAAAATTTTCGGATAAAAAACTCCGACAGCTGTCCATACCCGTGAAAAACAAGCCAGATTTCCTGCTCTTTTCCTGTAGGTTCATGAGAAATGGAATAAAAAGCCTCGTAGGGAAAAGTCAGTTTCTTTTTGTCCATTTTACTGGTTGAGGTCATCAAATTTTAGGGGCAAAAGATGCGAGATCCCCGGGATTCGCAACACATTTCCATCTGACTTCAGGATCAAAAGCGTAATCGGCTTGCCAAATCGGTTTTCCACTTCATTGATCGTCTGTCGGCAAATGCCACAGGGAGAAACACCCGCCCAATCTTCCTCCCCTCTCCGCTGAGCCACAACGGCAAGCATAACAGGTGCGGAATCGGGAAAATTAGCCCCTGCATAGCCCAAAACCAATCGCTCTGCACAAACACCTGTGGGGAAGCTGACATTTTCCTGATTGGAGGACTGAAGGATTTGCCCATTTTCCAGAAGAACTGCAGAACCCACATGAAAGCCCGAATAAGGCGCGTAAGCCCGCTTGGAAACTGATTTTGCACTTTCCAAAAGTTCTCTCTCAGCAGAGTTTAACTCCTCCGGAAGCAGTTCCTCCAGTTCGGAACTCAAAGTAAATTTTTTCACAAGTACATTTTTGGTTGAGGGAAAACCTAACGATCAAGGTAAGGAAATGTTCAACAATTCTGAGCTGATCCCCTTTTCGGACAGAAAAATTATGCGAATTTTCAGGAGAAATCCAGAATAGATGAAGACCATAGTGATTCTTGGGGCCGGAAAGTCCTCGACCTACCTGATTGATTACCTCGCTGGCACTTGCGGCCCGGAAAGGCAGCTTATCCTGGCTGATCTTGACCTCAGCAATGCTCAGGCTAAAATCCAAAATAAGCCATTCACCAGCGCAGTGGCCATCCATACTTCCGAGGAAAGTCAAAGAAAGGCATTGATTGCTCAAGCGGATGTGGTGATATCCATGCTGCCGGCATTTATGCATCCCATTATAGCCAAGGACTGTCTGGAGCTGGAAAAGCATTTTTTCACCGCCTCCTACGAAAGCGAGGAATTGAGAAAAATGAAGCCGGAAATCGAAAGAAAAGGGCTTCTTTTTCTCAATGAATGCGGCTTGGATCCAGGGATTGACCATATGTCTGCTATGAAGATCATCGACGAGGCGAAAAGCCGTGGAGAGGAAATTTTATCCTTCAAGTCCTATTGCGGAGGTCTCTTGGCCCCCGAATCGGAGGACAATCCCTGGAAATACAAATTCACCTGGAATCCTAGAAATGTGGTCTTGGCAGGTCAAGGTACTTCCCGCTACATTGAGAAAGGAGACTACAAATATGTTCCCTACCATCGCCTTTTCGGACGAAATGAAACATTAAGCTTTCCTGGTCTAGGAAACTTTGATGGATATCCCAACAGAGATTCGCTAAGCTATCGATCAATATATGGCTTGGAAAACATCCCGACTTTGCTCAGAGGCACTTTGAGAAGAGAGGGGTTCTGCAAGGCTTGGGATGTCTTTGTCCAACTCGGGATGACTGAGGACAGCTATTCCATGGAGCTACCCAAAGGATGCACTTTTAGGCAGTATCTCAATGCCTTTCTTCCTTGGCATGAAGCCCTCACCGTGGAAGAGAAGCTCGCCGATCTGATTCCGGATTTGGATTTCCCCACCTTCGAAAAGCTCCAATGGCTGGGACTATTCGATGATCGGCCTCTACCGCTTGCAGAAGGAAGCCCCTCCAAAATTCTTCAGGCCATTCTGGAAAAGGAGTGGGCACTGAGACCGGAAGACAAGGACATGATCGTCATGCAGCATCTTTTTGAAATCAAGACTAACCATGGCATCAAAAAAGTGACTTCGAGTCTGGTAAGCTTTGGGCAAGACGCCAACCTGACCGCTATGGCCAAAACAGTGGGATTACCTTTGGCTATCGCAGTCGATCTGTTTTTGAAAGGAGAAATCAGCCTATCCGGACTCCAAATCCCTGTCATTTCTGAATTGTATGAGCCGATTCTTTCTGAATTGGAAAAATTCGGGATTCGATTTGAAGAAAAGACGGAACTGAATACTGACTAATTCCCAATCATTAGGAAAAAACTCAGGGTCTCCAGTCTAATGGAGCATCTACCACTGCCCCCGGCACTTCCCTGCAATCATCAGGGATAATGGATTGGTTTTGGACAAAGCTCAACTCGTCTTTCCTAACATAAATCCTGGAAGTCTGCTCGGAAGCCGCCATGAAATACCCCAATACCACCTCATCGGGATCATCCAAGCTGATCATATTTCCACGGATAGTAGCCGGCGGCGGATCAAAAATCGACCCGCTGATCTCAGCCTGCTGCTTAACCAATCTCAAAAATCGATAGGCTTCCTGAGAAATTCCATACTGACTTACATCCACCCGATAGGTATCCAAAAATCTCAATCCATCGTCCTCGATGAAGGCCACAGGAACTCGGGTATTTAGTCCATTAAAGTCATCATCCACAGCGATGAAAAGACTTTGGTTATTTGAAATCTCAGTTCGATAACAGACACTACAACAGTCCTTGGGCTGAGGATCGCGGGATGGATTCGTTTCTGTAGGTCTGGGGGTGAAAAGATCTGGACGCGTCTGAAGAATGTAAACGGCAGGGCCTGTTCTCCAGAAGTAATAGTTGTTTTGATCAGCGGGATCGTCGATTTCTGCGATGAGTTGGACTCCAGATCGAGGAGGGTTTCCTCCCGGCTGAGTGATGACCAAGGTTCGGCTTTGAAGGTTTTGAATCGGAGGTACTGCTTCCACTCGCTCAGGAAAAGAGGAATATAATTTCCCCTCTGGAGTCTCAATAAACAGCGTATATGATTTGCCTACTTCTGCGGAAAAATCCGCTGGAGTAAAGTATGAACCTCTAGACTCTTCACTTTCGGTCAGAAACACCACTTTTCCCTCCTGATCCCTTACCAAGACAGTAGCGCCCGTAATTGGCCTAATCAAAGCCTCAAAGCTACTCCCGTAGGTGGCACTTCTCGTCAAGGTGACCCGATGGGGACCCGGCCCCGAGTGAATCAATGCATCCACAGTAAGCAATTGCTCCCCTTCAGGTACTTCTACCGGAAATGGATCAATGCAACCTCCAAGGAGCATCAGGAACAAAAAGTATAGCTTTAATCTCTTATTCATTCGGATTCCAATCGAAAGGCGGGTCTATTGTAGCGTTGGGTACTACTCTGCAATCATCAGGAATAATCGCCCTGTTTTGCTTGAAGGTCAACTCAGCCTGATCCACGTAAATTCTTTTTGAAGCCTCTCCTGCAGCCATGAAATAGCCCAAAACCACCTCATCAGGATTATCCAGAGAGATCATATTGCCTCTGATATTTGCAGGAGGAGGATCGAAAATGGACCCGCTGATCTCAGCTTGCTGCTTGACCAACCTTAGGAAGCGAAAGGCGTCTTGAGAGATGGAGTACTGATTGACATCTACCCGATACTTATTGACAAACCGTAGCCCATCATCCTCCACAAACCCTACTGGAATTCGTGTACTCAACCCATTGAAATCATCATCTACTGCAATAAACAAGCTTCGATTGTTGGGAATATCTGTGCGATAACACACCACACAGCAATCTTTAGGCGCGGGATTTCTTTCAGGTGCAGGGGTGGTATATAAGTCTGGTCTAGTCTCAAGAATATAATTGGCAGCTCCCAATCTCCAGAAATAGAAGTTGTTTTGATCTGCCGGGTCATTGATATCAGCGATAATCTGCACTCCTGAGCGCTCGGGGCCACCCCCGGGCTGAGGAACTACAACTGTACGTATTCCCAAAGATTGAATCTCAGGTACTGACTCTACACGCTCTGGAAAAGAAGAATATAATGTTCCTTCGGGAGTTTCGATGTATAGCGTGTAAGCCTTACCAATCTGTGCTCTCCAACCTTCAGGAGTAAAATAAGCTCCACGTACTCCTTCTCGTTCACCTAAGAAAGTCACTTCACCATCATCACTTCTCACAATGACTGTCGCACCCACCACTGGCCTAATCAAACTCTGTAAGTCACTGCCATAGGTCGCACTTCTAGACAATTGAATAATATGCGGTCCCGGTCCTGAATGAATCAAGCCCTCCACAGTGAGTAATTGCTCTCCCTCCGGCACTTCCACCGGAAACGGATCGATGCATCCGAGAAGGAAGAAAAAAACCAGGTAAATCCAATTTTTTGACATCTTCTCAGAATTTAATCGCATAACTCAAACTAGGTAATGGCACACCCAAAAGGGCAAGTCGCAAGGACTGAGGAGGTAATCCTGGTGCATCTCCAAAGAAAATCGAATACGGGTTCTTTCTTCCCAATACGTTCAAAACTGAGAAAGTCCAATCTCCCTCAAAGAATTTACCGCTACCTTTTAGCTTGAAATTGGCAGCAAAATCGATCCGGAAAAAGTCCGGCATCCGGTCTTGATTTCGGTTGTCAAAATATGCCAAACTATTTCCTGAATAGTCAAACTTAGCCTCAGGGAATGTCACCGGTCTACCCGTACTATAGGCTACTGTGGCCGAAATAGAGGTATTGGTGCTGACTTTATAATTTCCGATGACAGTCAGGTCATTAGGCTTGTCAAAGTTGGACGCATACCATTCCCCGTCATTGATGTTTTCCTCTTCATAAGGAGTAATTACTCTTCTCAGGGCTCTGGAATAGGTGTAGGAAATCCATCCCGTCAATCTTCCTAGATTTTTCTTGATATATAGTTCTGCTCCGTAGGCTTGTCCCTGAGCAGGAACCAGTTCGGTCTCGATATGATTTCTCACGATGAGATTTGCTCCATCTTTGTATTCCACCACATTCTGCAAATCCTTGTAGTAAAACTCAATCGAGGTTTCGAAGATGTTTCCTTTGAAGTTTTTATAGAATCCCAAGGAATATTGATCTGCTATCTGAGGCTTGAGGTAGTTATCGCTGAGCTTCCATAGATCGAATGGAGCTATGGTAGCTGTATTGGATATCAGATGGATAAACTGATACATTTTATTGTAACCTGCCTTGATGGAAGTAGACTTGTTGAAAGAGTAGCGAATGGAAGCTCTTGGACCTAGGCCGTCATAGCTTTGAATCACTTCTCCATCGGCATAGTTGATCTCACCGATGGCACTTCCATCGGAAATGGGCTGATTTTCTGCATACTGCCTTACAGTCCGGGCACCCAAGTATTGGTAGAAATCATAACGTAGCCCGTAGGAAAACCCGAGCTTTTCTCCCAGCTCAAATTCATGCTGAAAGTGTCCCGCCATTTCTCTCCCGAATTCATTCTGCACTTTCCTTGGCAAGACTTCCCCTTGCTCTCCCGGTATCAATTCTCCTGGCTGAATCTCTATTTGCTTATATTCTCCCCCGAAAGTAACCTTGTTGGTTGGTGAGAAATTATAGCTTACAAACAGCTTCCCTCCTAAATCCAGAATGTCTGAATTGATCTGAAAATCGTTGATTCCAGAACGGTTGAAAACCCCAAAATTATAGCCTGAGTAGAATCCCAAAGCCTCCATGCTTAGCTTTTCGCTGAGCTTACTCTTCCACTGAAGGGAGTGAGCTGTATTTTTCCAGGAAATAGTAGTGTCCGATGCAAAGGCGAAGTCATCGTAGCTGGTATAGTAGCTGTACATGAATTCGTTATTGTCTGAAATCGGAGCACTGATCACCAAATTCCCATCATAAAAATTCGCATTGGAATTGTTCAAAACCGGGTCAGTCAGGGTCTGAAGGAGCCAATTGATGTACGAAATTCGGAATCCACCCAAAATCGACACTTTGTCCTTGATCAATGGGCCATTTACTGAGACTTTGCCGGTGTAAGTTCCTGCCATCAAGTCTACCCCCCATTTGTCTACACTTCCAGCCTTAGGGATGATATCTAATATCGCCGAACTCCTCCCTCCAAATCGCGCAGGAACTACAGCTTTGTACAGGGTCACATCATTGACCACATCTGGGTTGAATGCTGTAAAAAGACCAAACATGTGGGAAGGATTGTAGATCGGTGCTCCTCCAAACTGAATGAGGTTTTGGTCAACACCTCCACCACGAACGTTCAGCCCAGAAGACGCTTCTCCCACTTGGCTTACCCCTGGCAAAGTCGCCAAGGACCGGACGATATCCACTTCCCCGAAGAATGGAGGAAGCTCCCTCATGGTATTCATACTTAGGGTGACAGCACCCATATCTGTGGACCGGATGTTTTTCTCAGGATCTCTACCATAGATCACGACATCATCCAGCTGAAAATCTTCCTGAATCATCCGAATGGAAATACGCCCATCACCTACCGCTGTGATTGGGTAATCGATCGTCTCGTATCCGACATATCGGAAGGTAAGGTTATACTCTGCCCGGTCAAGCACCAATTCAAAAAAACCATTGGTGTCGGTAATTCGGGTAAGGTCTAGCTCAGGTACGGTAATCGTGGCGCCAACCAAAGCTTCCCCTGTAATCTCATCGATAATTCTTCCGGAAATACGGATTCCTTTGAGCTGACCAATGTCACGACCTACCACTATCCGTTTTGGTGGTTCCGCATTTTGCTGGGCCAAAGAAGCAAAGCCCGAAAAAAGGAAAATCAGAAATAGTATTTTTTTCATCATGGCTGTGCTTAAAGACCGTTTGGATCGAATTTGAATAGTTCCAGTGGCAAGTCTCCGGTGACGGAAACTTCTGGACCTCTGAGGATGTAGATTTCACCTTGGTAGACGAAAGAACCCAGGTTAATGCTTCTTGGGAAGCCTTCAAAAGAATTTTTTGCTTTCCAGGAAAAGGTAGTAAGATCCAGCTCGAAAAATTCCTGACTTCTTCTGTAAAGGCCTACCCAAGCTTTGGCTCCATCTACAGCAGCCATTCCATAGCCTTCTCCCAAACTTCCCGGATATACCGCTTTAAAGGTCCAGCTATTGGATACCGGATTGAATTCATACAGTTCTCCGCTTGTGTTCACCACATACCCTTTGTTTTGATAGACAAAATGAGGTGTGCCTAAAAAAACTGAAAAAGGAGTATTTCCTATTTGAGTCCATGATTGGGTAGCAGGAGAATATTTCCAAATTTGATTGCTCCCAGGATCAATTCCTCCCATCACATACAGGTCGCCGTTGATTTCCATAGCAACCTGCTCTCTTCCTACAAATGGAAGATCAGGCAATCGCTCAAAAGTACTTCCGTTGACCTTAAAGAAAGACTGGTCAAAAGAAAATGAATTAAACCCAAGTTCTTCAGCTCCTCCTCCCAGATATCCAGAAGTAGCAAAAGCAAAAGACCTGGAATTCCCTGGAAAATTAACTTCTGTCCATGAATCTGTAGCCGGGTCAAAGCGTTGGATTTTTGTGTAGGCTGAGGAAAGCCTTATACTTCCCAATCCCACATGAAAGCCTGCTTGATTGGTGAAGGATACGGTATTGTAAATTCTGACTGATTCGGGAAACTGACCGATTCGGGTAAATCTCCCCGCTTGATACTCGAATGGCTGGGTAAATTCCACGGTTGCTCCCTGGATCTGAATACGAATCGGCACTAAAGTATTTCCTGTAGCAGGAGGGATTCTGACCGTAAGTCTTGATTCAAATTGATTGCTGATGATCTGAGCCTCCTGATCTCCAAAAAACACCCGGGTATCTTCTGAAAGATTTCTTCCCCGAATAGTCATTATCTCCCCTGCTCTGGAAAAAGAAGGAGAAAAATCATCCAACTGTGGAGAAAGAGTCTGGATGGTAATGGCCTCTCCAAAGAGCTGCTGACCATCTACTTCAGAAAAAGCTTTTACCCAATATTGTTGATCTATATTCAGTCCGAAAGTTTCGCCGATGAATCGGCCCGGACCGTCTTTAGTTCCCAGAGAAATGGTAATGGGAGATGTGAAGGCTTCAGTCTCGGCTATCAGAAATCCGTGGTCGGTAGCAGTGACTTCTCGATTGGTAATCAATCTACCTGAAAGTCTGACGTTGCTCCCTCCGACGAAAAGCACATCCTCGGTTGCCACGATGACAGGCGTTTCAATTTCTTCAGTACAAGCCCATCCTCCAAAGAGCGCTAGTAAAAGGCTCAAGGATAGTAATTTTCGCATGGAATTCGGTAATTAAATAGCTGGCAAAAATAGAAAAAAGATTATTCTTGGGTCATATTTGACTTAAATAGAAGGACATTTTAGCATAAATCAAAAAATCTGTTTGATTTTGGATCAAAATCCCAAAAGAAATCCTGAAATCAGTCGGGAATAAGACGAAGAAAAACCTCCATCCCTGTCTTTTAAGACTAATTCTTCTTCGGTTTTACAAACAGATGTCTTTCGGAACTGAGCCACCTCTCTGATTATCCGGGAATCTGCCGAGTCCTTTACCGAGATTATTTTGCCGGGAGAAAAGGATTTCTTCACTGCCAAGCCTTCAAATTCTTTCATCTGTGCCGGAGGTAAAATCACCCAAAGACTCCCTTCCTCGGTCAACAACTTGACGGCTTTTTCCAATAAATCCAAAAAGGACAACTCATCGGTATGCAAAGCCTGATTTCTTCGGGGATCACTGGCTTTGAGATGGTTGGGAAAGTAGGGAGGATTGCTGACCAAAAGGTCAAACCGATCCTCTTCCGGAAATTCCTGAAATCGACCTTTGACCAGTTTGAGCCTGCTCGAGAATGGGCTTTGGGCAAAATTTTCAGCAGCCTGATCTGCAGCATCTTCATCGAGTTCAACAGCCTGGATTTGGGCTTGAGGGTAGCGCTGGGCCAAGATCAAGGCAATCACACCTGTGCCCGTGCCGATATCCAAAATTTGACTTGGTGACTCTTCCTGTATCAACGTGCCAAGCAAGACAGAGTCTGTGCTGATCTTCATCGCACAGCGGTCTTGCTCAACCCGAAATTGCTGAAACTGAAACCAAGTATTACCCATCAGGTCCTGGCACGGCTAAATAGACGGGAACGGAATCTTGGCTTATCTTCCATGATATTCAGGTCCTCTTCTGACACCCGTTTTACACTCTCTATGGTGTAAAAAGCTCGCTCGTCGCACTCCTTCACCATTCCGATAAAAGTCTGCAGCTGGTCTCGCTTCATTACGGTAAAGAGAAGCGTGACTTTGCCATATCTGCCCTCCGCGCCCACACTGGTAAAGCGATAATTCTTTTCCTTCATAAAATCCATCAATTTGGGAATGGGATGAGGGGTAATCACTCTCACCAAAACCCGGCCCAAAGCTAGCTTTTCATCCAAAGTCATCCCCACATAGGTCCCCATGGCAAATCCTCCCGCGTAGGCGATGTAAGAAAAAGGATTGTTCACATTCTGAAAAATCTGCCCTATCGCCAATAACCAAATCATGGCTTCAAAAAAGCCTAAAACGGGGACTATCGACTTCTTTCCGTTCATCATAAACATGATTCGGAGTGTATTGATAGACACGTCACCTATCCTTGCAAAAAATATCAGCAAAGGCATCAGGACGTAATTGAGCAACTGATCAGAAATACCCAAGGAATGGAAGAAATCTTGCATGGGAATAGAAAGATGGGATGTGCAAAATTAGCCCTTTCGGCGGCAAGGAAGGCAAAAGCTGTCAAGAATCTGAATTAGATTTTCCGATCTCTCCCGGCAGGCAGTCCAAAAAAGATAAACTGAACCGTCATCACAAGGAGAAATCCAATGAGCAAATTCCAATTGGAAAATAGGTCCAGCGAAATCCCAAAAAGCAGAGGGCCCAAGGCTGCCAATACATACCCGGCAGATTGTACCATACCAGAAAGCCTCGAAGTGGTCAAGTCATCGGATGTTCGTAGAGAGATCAAGGTGTAAGCGATGCTAAGACTGGCCCCACTTCCTATTCCAATAATGGTCAAAGCCAAAAAGGAAATCCATTCCTGATGCAAAAAAAGCGCAGAATAGCCCAGCAAATATCCGATACCTACGATCAGTATCACCCTCGACTGCTCCTTCAGCTTCATCAGCAATCCAGGGATGAAAAAAGTACCGATCAAGGAAATCAATTGCAGATACGACAAGGCCAAGCCTGCTTTGGAAGGAGACATTCCCCGGGCAATAAACATATCCGGCAGCCAGGTGATCATGGTGAAGTACATCACAGACTGGGCTCCCATAAACAGGGTCACCTGCCACGCCAGCTTGCTTTTCCATACATTTTTTCCAGTTGAGGCACTACTTCTTCGGGGATTGGTGCTGGAACTAAGTTGGGGAATCCAAACCACCAAAGCCAAAATCATCAATACCACCCAAGAGGCCAAAGAGCCCCTCCAACCCCAATCCCAAGCTTGAGCCAAAGGCACACTTACCCCGGATGCAATGGCGGCAAAAAGGGACATTCCGGTAGAGAGAATAGCGGTGAAAAGCCCGATTTTCTCAGGAAGGCGAGCTTTGAAAAAGGGAATCATCAGCACGTTGGCGATCACGATCCCAATCCCTGTCAAGGCAGTTCCAAGATAGAGCAACTCAATGCCACCCAAAACCCGAATGACCACCCCTACTGCCAAAAGGGCTATGCCTGCAAAAATAGCCCTCCCAAGCCCCAGCCTCTTTCCAATAGCCGGAGCAAAAAGAGAAAATACAGCAAATGTGATCAGGGAAAGGGTGGTGAGAAATCCTGCCAGACCATTGGAAATCCCCAAATCTTCCCTGATAAATGGGATCAAAGGCCCAACCGATGCAATCGAGGTTCTCAGATTGATCGAGATCAAAATGATTCCGAGAAATAGGAGGGCTTGATTGGAGGGTTTGGACATGAAACGAAGTTCGATTTTGGATTTACGATTTACGATATTTTAAAAAACCTCAACCCACCTATTCAATGCTTTTATTTTCGAAAAGGAGAGTTGAAGTTCCTATTGATGTCGTAAATCGTCATTCGTAATTCGTAAATAATTTCGAACATCGAATGCAGAACGTTGAACTTTGAACCTTGGACTGTTTGGTCCACTCAAGATCTACTTTCCACCAAGTCCTTCACACAGTCCACCCAAGTGTCGTTGGAGTTGAGACTTGGTACCAGTTCCCAATGCTCGCCTCCTAGCTCCTCAAACTGCTCCTTGTATTCTTCACCCACTTCGACGGTAGTTTCTAAACAATCGGCCACAAATGCAGGAGAAAAGACCAGTACTTTTTTCACTCCTTCTTTTGCCAAATCCTTGATCATATCCTCGGTGTAAGGTTTGATCCAAGGATCTTTACCCAATCGGGATTGGAAGCAAGTCACCACTTTTTCCTCAGGGAGTCCAAGCTTTTCGGCGACCAATCGGGTGGTCTGAAAGCATTGCGCCCGATAACAGAATTGGTTCTTCAGCCCATACTTGTTGCAGCAGGCGCCGAGCTGGCAATAGCCCTCCACGCTTCCTTTTCGGATTTGACGCTCAGGCAAGCCGTGATATGAAAAAAGGTAGCGATCGTATTCCTGCTTTTGCATAGCTTCCCGACCCAATTCGGCCCAAGCCTCAAGGAAAAGCGGATGATCGACATAATTGCTGATAAAGGAGATTTCAGGGATGATCTGCCAGGTGCGAACTATCTCCATCACCTTATCGATCACCGAGCCATTGGTAGCAGAAGCATACTGAGGGAAAAGGGGAAGAACAATGATCTTCTTTACTTTTGCCTTCATCAGTACTTCCAGCCCCTTTTCAATGCTCGGATTCTGATAGCGCATGGCTATGGACACCAGATATTTTTCGGGATCCAGTTTTTGGATGAGTTTATCTCGGAGATCTTCTGTGTGAAAAAGCAAGGGAGACCCTCTGTCAGTCCAAAGTTTTCTGTATTCTCCGGCGGACTTGGGAGCCCGGAATGGGGCAATGATCAAATTGACCAGCATCCACCGAGGTATCAATGGAAAGTCGATCACTCGTCCATCCATCAAAAACTCTCTAAGATACTTTCGTACATCTCCGGTCTTGGTACTGTCTGGAGTTCCTAAATTGACCAATAGAACTCCGATTTTTGCTTTGCTTTTACTCATGGGTGATTTCAGATTCCCTAGGAAAAGCCCAAAAATAGGCCCTTTGTTCGAAAAAAACCGATGGAAACTTTCAATGACCTATTTTGAAGAGGAGGACAGCTTGAGATTTTCGGCCCAGCCCATCAGTGGACCGGAAAGGATACTGGACAGAAGCGCCAAAATCACCAATCCAATAAACAGGGATTCAGAAACCAAGCCATATTCTAAAGCTATCAACCCAAGAATGATGTCCATACTTCCTCTTGTACTCAATCCAAAACCCACTACCATGGATTTGTTCCTTTTCAGTCCTGCAAAACGGGCTCCCAGGTAGGCTCCAAAATATTTGGTCAGCAAACCTACAATTACCACCACACCCACTACTCCAAGGTCAAAAGCTTCAATGAAATTGACCTTCAATCCGATACTCACAAAAAAGATCGGAGCGAAAATATTGTTGATAAACTGATGGAGAATCTCCTTGGCTTTCTCTGTCAAATGCTCTGAATCGCCCAATGCCACCCCAATGATAAAAGCACCGAAAATGGCATGAATCCCGATGAATTCCGTGAAGGAGGCGGCCAAAAAGCAAATCGCCAAAGAAAGAGAAAGTAAGCCTCCCGGCCATGCCAGGTTTTTATTGGTCCAAGGCAAGACTCTGTTGATCAGCCCTTTGCCTCCGGTCAGCATAAATACAGTGAAAAACAGCGTAAGCCCTATGGTAGGCCAGACTCCCAATCCTTCTTTGCCCGATTCCGAAAGAGAAAGGATCACCGAAAACACGATCCAACCCACCACATCTACTACCATGGCACCTGCAATAATGAGCAAGCCTGTTTTGGTTTTGAACAGGTTCAAATCCATAAGCACTCTCGCCACTACCGCCAATGCTGTAATAGAAATGGCCAAACCAAAAAAGGTAGAAGCCACTATCCGGTCATTGATATTGACCCCCAAAAACTCCGGGAAGGCATAGGCTACCACAAATCCGGCGATAATGGGCAAAGCCATAGAAGTCAAAGCGATCTTGAGGGCATTTTTCCCTTGACTCCAGACCACTTGCAGCTCCACTTCTATCCCTGCGATGAATAGGAGTAAGACCACTGCAATCTGGACAAAACCATCCAAAGCGATATTGGTCATGGTATGCGAGCTGAAAAGACTCGAATAAAAATCAGGCATCAGCATACCCAAAATAGTCGGCCCAAGGATGATTCCAGCTAGAATCTCCCCCACTACGGCAGGCTGCTTGAGCTTTCGGGCTATTTCAGAAAACACCCGTGCCATGATGAGCATAGATGCGAGTTGAAGCAGAAGGTTAATGACCTCCTTATGGTTTAATGTTTCCATGGAGGCAATTAACTTTTAATCATCAATAGGTTACAGGGCAGATTGCCCAATAAATCTTCCAAATCATGCGGAAATAGTCGGTCGAAAAAATTGAGTTTTCGATCATCTCCCATGACCAGAAGATCTGCATTTATTTTTTCACAGTATCTGGCAAGCTCTGTGGCCCACCTTCCGCCGGTCACTTTGATGTTTATTTTCAATTCACCCAAGTCCAATCCTTTTAAATTCTCCTCCACATAATCAATTTCATCCTGCACAAGTTTTCTCCGGGTGCCAGAAACTTCATCTTCCGAATCTTCACTGGCAGTACCCATCACCAGCCCGTACATCTTGATCTCGTTTAGGATATGGACGTTTTTGGCTGCGATTTTTTTAGAAAAATCGATTCCCTGTCGGATCACTTTTGGCGTGATTTCCAGTTGGGTGCCGTTGATGACCACCTGAGAAAAATCGGTGGTTTCCAGCTTGGGCTCAATCAAAGTGAGTAGGGAACAATTGGCCTTTCGTATGATTTTTCTGGCCACGGAACCAAGGTAATAAGTCAAAAGACCTTCTTTTTTCAATGCCCCCAAAATGAGCAAATCTACCTTTTCTTCGGCACAAGTCTCCAGGATTTGTTTTGCAGGCTTGCCTTCTTTCCAAAGTATCTTGACTCTTCTCAGGGAAGAACAATGCTTGTCAAAAATCTCACTCAATCGGGACTCGAGTTCGGGAGTTTTTACCCCAACATGTATTAAAATCAATTCCCCGTCAAAGAGATCCACCAGCCTTTTTGCTTCTGCTATCAAGGCCTCCATTCTTGGGGAAAAAGCCAAAGCCAATCCTATTTTCTGATACATGGTATTCTGCTTCAATCCCTCAAATAAGGAAAATTAAACGAATTGGCAAACCACTTCTTTCCTTCAGCCATTTATCCCAAACCCAATCCGATAGAGAATCTTTTCCCCCACTTCAAAAAGGACTTCTCGATAAACCGGCATTTTTTAGTAAACTTCCCTACTCATTCTTAACCCGATTTCAGAATCAACCCAATCTTATTTCTATGAGAAAATTCTTACTCACCGGGCTGATATTTGGGGCATTACTTGGGGGCCATGCTTTTGCCCAAGGTGACTACCCCACACTCAGTCAGGTCAATCAAAGACTCCAAAAACTCGGAGGTAATCCTTCCGTGGAGCTCAAAACCCTTACCCAAACCCTTGGAGGCAAGGACATCCAAGTCCTCAAAATCGGCAAAGGAAATCTGGATCAGAAGCCGGCCATCGCAGTAGTCGGTGGAGTGGAAGGCTTCCATGTACTCAGTGTAGAATTGGCCCTGCAGTTTGCCGAAAAGCTGATCGCTGAGCATTCAGACGCTTTGGAGACCACCACATTTTACGTCTTCCCCAATATGTCGCCAGATGCCTATGAGCAATACCATGCGGCGCTGAAATATGAGCGGAGAGGAAATGCCAACTCTGCAGACCATGACCGAGATGGCACACCCAATGACAACGGCTATTCAGATCTCAACGGAGACGGAATGATCACCTGGATGCGTGTAGAAGATCCGATGGGAGATTGGACCGTGTCCAAGGAGGATGAACGAGTACTCGTCAAAGCTGACCGATCCAAAGGAGAAGCAGGAAAATACCGGGTCTTTAAAGAATCGAAAGACGAGGACAAAGACGGAAAATTTGCCGAAGATCTGAAAGAAGGCATCGCTTTTAATAAAAATCTCACTTACAAATTCCCGGTTTTTGAACCGCTGGCTGGAGATATTGCCGCTTCGGAAAAGGAAACACGAGCGCTCTTGGACTACCTATTTGAGCAGTGGAATATTTTCGCATTTGTGACTTTCTCTCCGGCAAATAATCTGAGCGCGCCGATGAAATACAATGCGGGAGATGCCAGAAAGCGGGTGGTGACTTCAATTTTGGAAAAAGATCAGGCCATCAATGCCATGGTGTCTGACATTTACACCAAGACCGTCAGCCAAAAAGCATTTCAGCAAAGCAATCAGGGCACGGATGGAGACTTCTTCCAGTGGGCCTATTTCCATTTTGCCCGACTGAGCTTTTCCACTCCCGGATATTGGACTCCTGAATTCAAGGGAAAAACCAATGCGGAAGCCAACTACCTGGCTTGGGCTGATTCCTTGGGTTGGGATTCTTTTGTCCCTTGGACGGAAGTAAAGCATCCGGATTTCCCTAACCAAAAAGTAGAAGTGGGCGGAATCAAGCCTTTCGTGATGGTAAATCCTCCCTATGAAAAAGTGGGAGAAATAGCCCAAGAGCATACAGACTTTATCCTAAAACTAGCTGCCATGCAGCCCAAATTGGAGCTTCACAACCTGAAGACCGAGGCCCTAGGCAATGGTTTGACAAGAATTACAGTCGATCTCTTCAACAACGCAGCCCTTCCCACCCATTCTGAGATGGGTGCAAGGTCCAGGTGGTTGAGAAAAATCCGGATAGATATCGATGCATCTGGTGACAAACTGATCTCAGGTGACAAAATCAAGTTATTGGACTCCATGGGTGCTTATGAAAAAGTGACCCTATCCTGGATAGTGAGAGGAAGCGGCAATGTAAATATCAAAGCAGGTGCTGCCCATACTGGATTTGTAACCCAAACTGTCAAACTCTAAGCCATGAAGATGATGAATACCAAGAAAATACTAGCCACCCTGGCTTTGGGAGCATTGAGTCTGGGAGCAATGAAGGTAAATGCCCAGCAGGAAAATTTCTTCCGGGCCATCGGAACCCCCCATAAACCCAAAGTAGAAATCGCCTGGAACCGCTATTACAGCGCGGAAGGCCTTTGGGATTGGATGAAAAAAATCGCTGCTGCACATCCGGGCTTGGCCAAAGTGGAGTCCATAGGCAAATCTGTTGAAGGCCGGGATATCCTGACTATTACGATTACGGACTTTTCCACCGGAAAAGACACAGATAAGCCAGCCATGTGGATTGATGGAAATATCCATTCCAATGAAATCCAAGGCGGGGAATTTTCCCTGTATCTGGCTTGGTATCTGACGGAAATGCACGCCGATAATGAATTTATCAAGCAGCTTCTTCGGGATAAAACCTTCTACATCACTCCGACCATTAACCCAGACGCCAGAAACAATTTCTTCAAAGAGCCCAATACGGCCAGTTCTCCCCGCTCGGGCATGCTCGTACTGGACAACGATGGCGATGGAGAAGCCGGAGAAGACCGCATGGACGATCTGGATGGAGATGGCAATATCACGATGATGATCCGCAAATCTCCAACGGGGAGATTTATCAAGGACCCTCTAGATCCAAGAAAACTGATGCAGGTCGGACCGGATCAAGTGGGAGAATACGAAATGATCGGTCAGGAAGGATTGGACAATGACGGGGACGGTGTGGTGAATGACGATGGCATCGGCTATTACGATCCAAACAGAGACTGGGGCTGGAATTGGCAGCCGGATTACATCCAGCGGGGAGCACTCAAATATCCCTTTACCCTACCGGAAAACAGATCCATCATGGAATTTGTGATGAAGCATCCAAACATCGCAGCTGCTCAAAGCTTCCACAATTCCGGAGGGATGATCCTGCGAGGCCCAGGGGCTGAGGAGGATGTCAATACCTACAACAGAGAGGATATCAGAATCTATGACGCTATAGGAAATGTGGGCGAAGAGATCATTCCAGGCTACCGATACATTGTTGTCTACAAAGATCTCTATTCTGTATTTGGCGGGGAATTGGATTGGTTTTATGGAAATCGGGGGATTTTCACCTACTCCAATGAGTTGATGGTTTCTTATCTCTACTTCCACAAAAATGCAGGGCGAGGCAATCAGGACGAACAGCTGAAAGTGGATCAATTGCTGACCTTCGGAGACGCTTTTGTAAACTGGAAAGAATATGAGCACCCACAGTTTGGCACCGTGGAAATCGGCGGATTCAAAAAGACCTTTGGCAGAGCTCACCCAGGATTCTTGTTGGAGCAGGATGCGCACCGAAACGCCGCCTTCACCATTTTCCACGGATATCACACCCCCAAGCTTTCTGTAATGGATGTGAAGGAAGAAGATCTGGGCGGAGGACTGAAGGCAATCACAGCTACCATATTCAATGAGCGGATGATTCCAACACACGCCAGCCAAGATCTGAAATACAATATCGAGCGACCGGATTACGTGACCCTTACCGGAGCAAAAGTTCTTGCCGGTTTTGTGGTGGAAGACGAGGACATGAAGAAATTCAAGGAGCAAAAGTCTTCGCCTGAAAAAATCGCGGTGGACAATGTTCCTGGTATGGGTGCAGTAAAAGTCCGCTGGATTGTTTCTTCTGCTTCCAACTATTCCATCACGGTGGATTCAGCCAAAGGAGGAAAAGCCAGCTGGAAAAAATGATTCATTTGATAAAAAAGTAAATAGAAATCCCGTCAGCTGAGTTGACGGGATTTTTTTTGACTTTCTATTTTACCCGAAATATCATTTTTTTGACACGGTTCCATTTGATTACCTTACAGTCTGAAAAGGCCCGACCCCTACTCGATCAGGATAAAATGAAACAAGCGCTTACTCTTCTTAGCCTATTTCTGTTTTTTGGCTTTCAGGCCTTTTCGCAAAACCAGCCCACCGTTCTGATCACTTATTTTTCCCAGTCGGGAAATACGAAGATACTCGCAGAGGCAGTCGCTGAAGGTGCAAAATCTGTAGAAGGGATTGAGGTAAAACTCCTGACGATAGAAGAAGTGAATCCAGTGGAATTGCTAGAGGCTGAAGCAATTATTGTTGGCTCTCCTGTTTACAATGGCAATCCGGCTCCTCCTGTTTTGGAGTTTATCAATTCCTGGCCATTTGAAAACAGGCCTTTGATGGATAAACTCGGGGCGGCGTTCGTCACTGGAGGGGGAATTTCCATTGGGGAGGAGGGAGTCATGATCGATATTCTTCGGGCCATGTTGATTCACGGAATGATTGTGATGGGAGGTGAAGAGGTAGAAGCAGCTTTCGGTGCATCAGCCATTACCGGTGAGGGGCCGTTTGAAAATGAAAAAATGGAGGATATTTTTTTGAAAAAGGCCTTTGGACTGGGTAAAAGAGTGGCCGAAAAAGTCATCCAAATCTCAAAATGAAGCTGCGGGCTTGCTTTGTCATCCTACTTTTCATCACCGGAATCCACGAAGGGATTGCTGTTCAGGATTCGCTTCGCAAATCCCAAGCTTCCATCAGGCTGGAAAATGACGCATACATTCCTGGTAGGATGGATCGCTATTACAGCAATGGGATTAAGCTGGATTTTCACCACTACCTACGTGCTGGCAAGAGCTTTTCCTTCACTTTGGGAAAGGAAATGTACACCCCGGATTTGAGAGAAGATAAAATAGGCGCACCAATAGACAGGCCTTTTGTCGGACTGGTATTTTTTGAGACAGGAATACAATGGAGGAAGAATAGATGGTTTTATGAAATCAGCGCATTGGGAGGATTGATGGGACCACAGTCAGGTATCGATCGCCTGCATATTTGGTATCATGAACTGGCAGGATTTCCAAAGCCAATAGGCTGGGAGGAACAGCTTCCCAATTCAATTTTGGGTAACATTTACGCAGGGGCAAAATTCAATTTACTTGGGAATTCAATCGCTGATATCACCCTTTCCGGAAGGGCTGCTGTCGGAAATTGGGATCAAAGCCTACAAGTAGGCCCCATTTTTCGTTTGGGAAAATTACTACCTCTATCGGTATCCCAGCTCAATGGAAGCAGGGTGGGGTCTACAGGAAAAAGCCTCGAACAGTACTTTCAATTGGGATTTTTTGCGAGGCAAACTTTTTGGAACGGCAGTATAGATGGGGGAAATTTTAGACAAGAATCAGGCTTTCAGGCCTCATCCCAAAGCTGGTCCTGCACCGCGGATTTGGTTCTCAACTATAAGAATATCGGTTTTTCTTATGGGCTGAGCTTTCAAAGCAGAGATACCCCGAGTGCGGAAAACCACATATATGGCAAAATCATGCTGCACTGGCTTTTCTGAAAAATATGCCAATCCAAACAGGACCAAAAAAAAATCCCCACTCAAATTATGAGCAGGGATTTAGATAAATGTTGGTTTAGCTTAATTACTTGCTTGCTACGTAGGCAGTAAATCCTGCACCGGTAGACACTTTGAAGCTGATTGCTTCAGGGAATGCAGGCTTGGAGATGGTATATACCTTGTGCAATCCTTGAGGATTTTCCACTGTTTCGGTATGGATCAGTTTGTCACCGTCAAAAATTTGAACAGTTACGTCTTTGGCATCCAAAGCGGAAACCAAAAGTCTGAACTGATTATCACCCAAGACAGTCACTCTGGAATAAACTTCAGGCTTGGTCACCACTTCGGTATTTACAGTAGAAGAACTCAAATTACCGAAGGCATCCGCTACCTGAATCTGATATTTTCCTTCAGGAAGCGCGTTCAGATCATATCTTTTTGCAAAAGCTTCAGTTTTTGTGATTCGGTCTCTCAATACAAGCTGATTCTGCTCATCGAGAATTTTTACCACCATAGGACCTTGAGGTGCTTCTTTTACCGCTACCAGAACTTTGGATGGTTCAGTCTGACGGATTTCTACCGGCTTGTCTTCGTTGTAAGCAAACGCTCCTGTTACGATCCCCGCAACAAAAAGCATAGTCATGATTTTTTTCATTTTACTAGTTGGTTTAAATAGGTTTTTAATTTCAATTGCTGATCCTTTGACAGAGATCAGGGTACTTGGTTTAATAGGTGTTTGATTTGATGCGTAACCTCTGGATGGACAATTTCCATCAGGGAGTGATTTTGGGTTACCGGGCCAATTGGCTAATTCGAATTACATTACAAAGTTACTAAACGGAGCATTAATTGCAATAGTTTCAATAAATCAACCTTTATTTTTTCAAATCATTAATAATAAATGCATTTTATTATAAAAAGTATAAAATATAGCCGCAATCGATAGCGAAACCCCACAAATTCTGTATTTTTCTGTAAAATGAAATTTTATTCTGAAATATTGTGATTATAAAAAATCATGTCACTACATGAATTAGAATTATTCTCGATTCGCAATCGATTGTATCGTATGAAAAAAAATTAAAAAAATTTTCAAATAACCATTCCTTTTCAGGTTTTGAACAAAAAAAGCCCGAAAACGGGCTGATTTAGATTGGGAATTCGGCTGAATTTCAGTGGATTTGCTTTTGAGCTTTTGCCAGCATTTCCTGAGTAAAACTCCCCTTGAGCTCTACCACTATCAAATCTCCTTCTTTCTCATCCCCTACCAAAATAACCAGGTCGGAGAAGTTTCTAGATCCTTTTCCATAGATCATCACTCCGCTTTTGCCTTCAGCAGCCTCCATCAGGAGATCGTAATTTTCGCGGACGAGTCCCTTTTGAAGGTCTTTATATTCGGCCATGGCCTGAGCTCCTTCGGGTAGGGTAAAGAAGTTGAGTCTCTCAACAGATTTGGCCACGGTGGCCATGTCATTTTTATCCAAATCGATTTTGAAGCCTTCGGCAAAATTCATGAAGTTCCCTCCCAATTCCATGTGGAAGAAGTCATCGTTGCTTTTGTATTTGTCTTTAAGCGCGGCGATGCTTTTGCTTTGGGCTTGAACTCCAAACACCAGTGCAAATAAGGATAAAGTGAGAATTAGCTTTTTCATAAAATAGTATGGTTTAGTTTAAATTATTTACTGCCTTTCGGGCCCTTCGACCCTTTGTTATACTGCTCCATGCCTAGGATATTGGTCTTTTCGGCCAGCATATTCAGGTCTTCATAGGTAAAACTCCCCAACATGGAAATCAGGGAAAAACTTTTGGCGTCACCCGAAATCATCGTCAGTTCGCGGATAAGACCGGCTTCCTCCCGAATCATAAATTTCAAGCTGCTGCTTTTGTCCTGCACATCCATCAGCTCCTCGTACTTATTTTTGGCCAATGTACCCATTGCCTCTGTATAGAGTGCCTTTCCATTGACCTCCTCGGAGGACAGAATCCGTATCCCTTTGATTTTCGCAATCAAGGCTCCGAGTTCTTCGGCATCTTTGTCTCCCTCCGCGTTATTTTTCAGGAATCCACCTGCCATCTGCATCATTTTAGGCGAGATGTACACCCTGGAAAATCGCTCATCTTCCATGTACTTGGAGAAAAAACGCTGAATTGCGTCCTCTTGGGCTATTGATTTAAACCCAAATCCCAGAACAAGTACGGCTAGTAGAAATATCTTTTTCATTGTTAAGGCGCTGGATTGAATAGTTGATTGGTTGTATTAAGGTATTTTAAATCCTGAAGTGGCTCCATTTGCTCTTTTCCTTTGGAGAGGTTGTTCTGGATCAGAGCCAAGGCCTCAGTCACCTGCTCGAAAGCTTCCCGCTGCTCTTGTTTTTGCTCATAATCCCTCCAAATCCACACTGAACTGATTAACAGGATCAGTGAAGCTGCCCAACCCAGCCATTGCAACCTTGCCATACGAGCTTGGGTTATTTTGGGCATCCTGATCTGAGTCGGTTCTGTAGACCTGTATTCCTCCAGAATTCCGAACAAGCGCTTTTCCTGATCAAATCCATCAGTTGCCCTAAGAAGTTCCCTCAATTCTCTTTCCTCTTCGAGTGTAGATTCTGCCTCCCAGTATTTTTGAACGAGTATTTCAATTCTTTCCTTCATGGGGTAATTCCTTGTTTGATTAGTTTTTCCCGGATTTTCGTCCTGGCGCGGTGCAGGTTTACTTTCACTTGATCCATTGGGATTTCCAAATAGGTGGAGATTTCCTCGTAGCTCATCTCTTCCACCTCACGGAGAAGGAACACATCCTTTTGCTTGGGTGAAAGCTCCTCCACGAGTTCCAAAACCAGCCGATGCTCTTGCTCGATCTCCAACTTTTTGGATTCCGGCTGAGAAAGCTCTTCGGCATTTTCCAGACTATCCAAAGGTTTGATTTTGCGATAATGCGTCAGCATTTCATTTTTCAGACTTTTGACCAGCCATCCGCCCAGATTGGGATGGGATTGGAGCTCATGCTGCCTGATCACCGATTTTTCGAAGACATTTTGTAGCACATCCTCAGCGAGGTCCCGGTCCTTGGTCCACAGATATACCATGCGGTAGAGTCTGCCTTTCAAAGGCCAGATGTGTGTCTCGAAAAATGACTTCATTCGGTAGGATGATGCAGATAGGCGAGAAAAGTTACAGGCTAGGAAGAAAAAAATTGCATTTTCTTCAAAACCATAAGCCAAAAACAGGGATTCTAAGCCTAAACAATCCTTGGAAGATTAGATTCATTTTAAATTCAGTTGAAAAAATAGTATGCATGCAGACTATTTTATATTTTGCACAGGTGAAAAACAGGAGTATTTCAGTGGCAACTAGAAAATCAATGGGCAAAAAAAATCCCGATCCTTTGAGGGATCGGGAGGGTGGTGATGAGTGGACTCGAACCACCGACTCACGGATTTTCAGTCCGATGCTCTACCAACTGAGCTACATCACCTTTTCGTAAAGTGATGCAAAGGTAGAAATATGCCGAATTGATACAAATGGTTTTCAGAAAAAAATAAACCCAAATTCTTGAAAAAACAGCTAATTAAAACACTATGAGCATCTTACCTCAACTTGCATTTCTCCTGATTTTGGGCGTTGCGGGCTATATTTTGAGTAAAAGGATCAAATTTCTGAGAAGAAATATCCTTTTGGGCAAGGGCGAGACCAGGAATGACCAACCTGAAAGACGCTGGCAGACGATGCTGCTTGTGGCTTTCGGGCAGCAAAAAATGTTCGCCCGCCTGACCCCGGCATTTCTTCACCTTCTCATTTATGTAGGCTTTTTGGTGATCAATCTTGAGGTCCTCGAATTTATACTAGACGGGATTCTTGGCACCCACAGGCTATTTGCCCCTGTCTTGGGAGGAGCCTACACCGTGGCGATCAATATTTTTGAATTTCTCGCTGTTGCCGTGTTGATTTCCTGTGTGGCCTTTCTGATTCGTAGGAATGTGATGAAAGTCGAGCGATTCACCAAACCTGAGATGAAAGGTTGGCCTGCTTTGGATGCTAATTTGATTCTGGTGATTGAAATCATCTTGATGTTTGCTATTCTCACCATGAATGCCACCGATCAGATTCTCGCGGCTCGGGGCGACGAGCACTATTTGGCCTTGGGAACGCTGTTTTTCAGCAGCATGCTTCAGCCTCTTTTTGAGGGATTTTCCAATGGGGCTTTGGTTGCTATTGAGCGCTTTGCGTGGTGGTTTCACATCGTAGGCATTCTTGCTTTCGCAGTATATGTCACCTATTCCAAGCACCTCCACATCTTCTTGGCTTTCCCGAATACTTGGTATTCCAACCTAAAGCCAAAAGGAGAAATGCAAAATATGCCTGAAGTTACCAACGAGGTGAACATGATGCTGGGAATCCAAGGGGAGACCTCCTCCGAACCTCCGGCAGAGATTGGTCGATTCGGTGCCAAAGACATCAATGACCTTACTTGGGTCAACGTGATGAATGCCTATTCCTGCACCGAGTGCGGAAGATGTACTTCAGAATGTCCAGCCAATCTGACTGGAAAAAAACTTTCTCCCAGAAAGATCATGATGGACGTCCGTGACCGTGCAGAAGAAGTAGGAAAAAGTATAGATTCCGGCGGACCAGGCTTGGAAGACGGCAAGTCTCTTTTGGGTGACTACATCACCAAAGAAGAAATCAACGCCTGTACCAGTTGCAATGCCTGCGTAGAAGCCTGCCCGGTCAACATCGACCCGCTTTCTATCATACTCCAGCTTCGTCGCTATGTGGCCATGGAGGAATCAGGCACCCCAGCTCAGTGGAATGCCATGTTCCAAAACATGGAAACCAGCTTCTCTCCCTGGAAATTCAGTCCTTCGGATCGATTCAACTGGGCTGATAAAGTGAAAGAGGAGGAAATGAAGTAATCAAAAGTCTGATGCTTGATGACCGATGTCCGGTGAAATTATCTTCCCGCTTCTTGGTTCTTGCATCTTATGTCTAACGTCTAAAATCTGAATAAATGTCTACCTATAAAGTCCCTACCATGGCCGAAATGGCCGCTAATGGCCAAACCCCCAAAGTTCTTTTTTGGGTGGGATGTGCCGGCTCTTTCGACGAGCGATACAAAGCCGTCACTCAGGCTTTTGTGAAAATCTTAAATAAAGTCGGAGTAAGCTTTGCTGTTCTGGGTCCTGAAGAAACCTGCACTGGCGATCCAGCCCGGCGTGCAGGAAACGAATTCCTATTCCAAATGCAAGCAGTCGCCAATATTCAGGTCCTGAATGGATATGAAGTCAAAAAGGTGGTTACTGCCTGTCCTCACTGCTTCAATACCATCAAAAACGAATATCCTGCTTTGGGAGGTAATTACGAAGTCATCCACCACTCTCAATTTCTCCAGCAGCTGATCAACGAAGGCAAAGTAAGGCTACAAGGAGGAGGAGAATTTAAAGGAAAGAAAATCACCTTTCATGATTCCTGCTACCTCGGCAGAGCAAATGATGTCTACGAAGCCCCAAGAGAAGTGATCAAAGCGCTCGATGTGGAACTAGTCGAAATGAAGCGATGCCGAACCAAAGGCTTGTGTTGCGGAGCCGGTGGAGCACAGATGTTTAAAGAGCCTGAGGCCGGAAAAAAAGACATCAACATTGAGCGAACTGAGGAAGCGTTGGCTACAGGAGCTCAGGCGATTGCTGTAGGATGTCCTTTTTGCCTCACCATGATGACTGACGGAGTCAAAAACAAAGAAAAGGAAAATGAGGTGGCCGTGTATGACCTCGCGGAGATGATCGCCAAAGATATGGGCATATAAGATTGATCTCATTGAATCAATTCGACCCTTTTTGCCGTTATGCAGAAAGGGTTTTTCTTTGACCAAACAAAACACCATGTACATTCCATTTGATCAGCTGCCCGGACATGCCCGAGTCTGGGTTTACCAGTCCAATAGAACGTTGAATGAAAAGGAACTGGAAGTTATCCAGCAAAAACTGACTAGATTTTGCGAAGGCTGGAACACTCATGGAAACCCAATGCCCACCTCATTTCAAATCTTAGACTCGCAAATTCTGATTTTGGCAGTGGATGAAAGCAACTTGGGAACCAGCGGATGCTCCATAGACAGCTCAGTCCGAACGCTCCGGGAATTGGAATCTCTGCTTGGAATCAACCTTACCGATCAGGGAAAAGTGACGGTGAAAAATGCTGCCGGCCAGGTGAATGTACTTCCTGCTTTGGGACTCAAAAGTAAAGTTCAAGCTGGGGAGTTGACCTTGGAGCAGGAAGTAATCAATCCTCAAGTCCAAAGCAAAGCCGATCTTCACCAACTCTGGCAACCTGTCCGAAATAGCTGGCTGAACAAATATTTTCCGAATTAAATTTGTATTATTCAGAGCCCGAACATGCATTCGAAATCCATGAAATATTATTTTTTCTCACTTTCTCTTCTTTTCACCCTCGTTTTGGGAGGTTGCAAAAGTATGTTGGAGAAAGGCAACGATCAATTCCTTTCCGGACAATATCAATATGCCATCAATACTTTTGGAGGAATATTGGAGCAGGACTCGACGGATTTCAGAGCTAACCAAGTAATGGCAGAGAGCTACCGCCTTTCCAACCGGATAGAAAAATCAGAGCCCTACTACCGTCAGTTGGTGGAACAGGAGCCTTCTTTCAATCACTATTTTTTCCTTGCCCAAAGCCTAAAGGCCCAACAGAAAAACGAGGAAGCCAAAAAAGCCTTTGAATCTGCCAAGCAATACACCTCCGATGAGGCCCTTTTGGCAAGAACCCAACGGGAAATCGAATCCATCAAACTGGCAGAAGGAATAGAAAACTACTGGCCCAATCATGTCTTGGTCAACTATCAGGAACTGAATACTCCCGGACCGGATTACAGCCCGGTAGTCAGTGAAAACTTCCTCTATTTTACAGCCGGGAGACAGGCCTCCGGTATCTATCCTGCCACAGGAACTCCCTATACCAAGCTTTTTAGAACCAGAGCAGAAGGCGTGAGAGTGGATGTTGGCGGAATTCAGGCCCTGCCGGAATTCCGAAATGAGGAAGGCCTAAACCAAGGTGCCATCGCTATCAGTCCGGATGGAAATACCATTATTTACAGTCGAGGAAACTCCACTTCCCCGAAAGACCTGCCTGAAAATGCCCTTTTTGCCTCCTATTTTAGAGGTTCTGGATTTACTCAGCCAATTTGGATGCCGGTAAATGAAGATGAGTTTTGGTGGAATTCCACCCCTGCCTTTAGTCCGGATGGTTCCGAATTGTACTTTGCCTCCAACCGCCCGGGAGGATATGGCGGAATTGATCTTTACAAGGCAACAAAACTGGCCAATGGAGACTTCGGAAACGCCGTCAACCTTGGCCCTACCATCAATACGCCGGGAAATGAGCTTTTCCCAAGAATGGCCCCCGACGGAAAATTTTTCTTTTCATCCGATGGTCATCCGGGATATGGAAAGCTTGATCTTTTTGTAGCTGAAAAAGATGAAAACGGAACTCAGGTGATCAAAAACCTGGGAGAGAACTTCAATACCAAAGACGACGATTTTGGCATTTTCTTTACCGAATACCCCAAAACAGGGTTTATTTCCTCCAATCGAGAAGGTGGGGTAGGAGATGATGATATCTACTATTTTGAAGACAAAACCCCCAAGCCAAAAATTATCAATGTCCTCTTGAATGTCTTTGCCAAGGAAACAAAAGAAGACGGCTCGGATAGCCCAATCCCTCAGACCAGAATAGTCCTGTATGGCTCGGACAACAAGCAGCAGGGAGGAGACTTTTCCAATGCCAACGGGCGGGTAAGATTTACCATGGCTCCGGAATCCGATTATACCATCATCGCTTCCAAAAACGGCTACTTCTCCAAGTCTGTCCCTTACACGACCAAAGGAAAAACACCGGATCCTGCCACTCTTATCCAGGATGTGACCAACGTGACTTTGGACACAACCATCTATCTGGATCAGCTGATTTTGGAGAAATCTATCGTATTAGAAAACATCTATTACGATCTGGATAAAGCGGATATCCGTCCGGATGCTGCTATTGAGCTGGACAAATTGGTCAAAATCCTTGCTGACAATCCAAGCATCCGAATCGAGCTTAGCTCACACACCGATGCCCGGTCCAGCGATGCCTACAACTTGGATCTTTCCCAGAGAAGAGCGCAAAGTGCGGTTGACTACATTGTCTCCAAAGGGATAGCGGCTGATCGATTGGTGGCCAAAGGCTATGGGGAAACTCAATTGATCATCAAAGACGCCCAAACCGAGGAAGAACATCAAGTCAACCGAAGAACCGAGTTTAAGGTGATTGAGATTAAGGAGTAAAATTAGATCCAAGACGCTAGAATCAAGACACAAGACTTATAGGTTCTGGAATCTTTCTTCTGAAGAATTAAAAAAGTGCCATCCGGATTGAATATCTGAATGGCACTTTTTTGTTAAGGCGGTGGATTATGGAATTTCATTTGACCAAGCCCACCCTATTCTACTCAAATAGCTTGATCTGTTTAGTTTAAGGGATTTTAAAATTATCTCTCAATTCTCCATCGCCTCGTAGATCAAATCATGAATCTCAGTCCGGATTCCCTCAGAGAGCAGCTTATTGTTGTTGGCATCCGGATAGACCCGATTGGAAAGAAAGACGTAAATCAGATCATTTTCAGGATCCGCCCACACACAAGTTCCGGTAAATCCGGTATGACCAAAAGTGGATTTGGGAGCTAACTTCCCTGCAGACCCTCCCTTTCCGACTTCGGGTTCGGGCTTATCCCATCCCCATCCTCTGCGGCTCATATTGGATTGCCTTTTGGTAAACTCCTTCACCGTCTCAGGGCGGATCAAATTGACGTCTCCATATTTCCCTTGATTGAGCATGAGTTGCATCATGACTGCCAGATCATTGGCTGTGCCAAATAAGCCGGCATGTCCAGCTACTCCTCCAAACATAGCTGCTCCGGGATCGTGGACATAGCCTTGGACCTGTCTTTTTCGAAAAGCCACATCATTTTCAGTAGGGGCAATGGACGTGATCGGCATTTTTTCCCCAGGATTAAAAGTGAGGGTATGAAGTCCCAATGGTTCGTAGAAGTTTTGAGCCAAAAACTCATCCAAAGGCTGATTCACTATCCGCTCGATGACTGCCTGCATGAAGTACATGGTGAGGTCTGAATAAACGTACTTCACCGGCTTGGGAAGAAGGTCAGATTTGACTGTCCAGCTCCAGATACTGTCCCTCAGCCCATCTCTGGCAAACATATCGTTGGAAACTGGTCGAGAAAACCCGGGTTCTGAGGAAGGCTTATAATACTCGGATCTCCATTGACCACTTTCTACCGTTTTCACATAGTGGGGAATAAAAGCCTTTAATCCCGCCTCATGCGCCATGACATTTTTCAGGACAAGGTTGGCCTTATTGGTCCCCTTCAACTCAGGAAGGTAATCTCCCAAGGTTTTGTTCATGTCGAGTTCACCCCGACTTTCCAAAAACATGGCTGCTTGGGTAGTAGCCAAAACCTTGGTAATCGAAGCTAAATCATAAACTGTATTGGGAGTGACAGCCGCACTCCTTTTGTAATCCAGATATCCATAGGATCGCTCAAATACCACCTTTCCATCCTTCACAACCAAGACATTGGCACCCGGGGCCGCTTGAATCTTGATCATTCGCTTAGCGACCTCATCTATCCGGTCCAGCTTTTCACTGTTAAGTCCCACACTTTCCGGCATCCCGTAAGAAAGCTTGCTCAAGCCTGGAAGAAATCCCCCAACTCCCTGAGTATATCCACCGCTTACGCTGACCGGCATAATTCCTTTTCCGGGCCTTCCCCCAAAGAGAAGCTGGGGAGCAAGCATTTGTGTGATTTCATTGTTCTCGTAGGCCAAGACCACATTGCCCATTCCCTGCACGGCTGTCGCCGCATAGGCATTGCCAAAGAGGACCGTCACTACCTTTTGTCTTTTTTCCAGAGCTTTGATCAGCTGAATATCCATCGGTGCTATGCCAAATGCTCGATTGGGACTGTTGGTTACACCCATCAATCCCACGATGACTACATCAAAGTCTTCCAACTTTTTCATCAGGGCATAGTGTTCAGATTGGGAGGCCGCTTTGCTTATCGAAAAGTGCTCGACTTTCGTGTATTTGTTCAGGTATTGGGAGAATTTTTCCCCTGGATCACCTATGGTCAAGCTGGCAAAACTCTTTAGATCGAGCTGCTTAAATGGCAAAAGATCTCCTTTGTTGGAGGCTACGGTGAAGGCATCAGCGTAGAGCTTTTCTAAAATAACTTTAGATGCGGCGGGATTCAAACGGTCGGCAATTTTATGGGTATCGATGGGTTTTCTTTTGTGCAGTCCTGCCCAATATTTTGCCTTTAGAATTTTCTTTACCCGGCGGTTGATTTCTGCTTCCGAAATCAAACCCTGACTGACTGCGTCTTTGATCAGGACTTTGGCTTTGGGAACATCCTGAGAATACAAAAGCACGTCATTTCCTGCCAAAAGGGCTTTGACATCAACTTCTCCCGGCCTATTGGAAACAGCAACCCCTCGCATATTTAGCGCATCGGTAAATACCAATCCCTGGAAATTCATCCGCTTTTGGAGCAAATCCGTCACTACCGGTTTGGAAAGACTCGTCGGAACATTAGTTCCTTGACTCAGGCTGGGCACATCAAGGTGAGCCACCATCACGGACATCAGATTTTCTCTGAATAACTCCTGATAAGGGTAGAGATCGACATTCCAGATTCGGTTTTCTGCATGCTTGATCACAGGCAGGGTATGGTGGCTGTCAGTCTCGGTGTCCCCGTGACCGGGAAAATGCTTGGCATTGGCTATGACTCCATGGTCCTGAAGCCCCTTCATGTAGGCCAACGCCTGTCGGGTCACCAAATCCTTGTTTTCCCCGAAAGCACGATACCCGATTACCGGATTATTGGGATTGGAGTTGACATCCACTACAGGGGCAAAGTTGATGTGCATTCCCAATTCCTTAAACTGTAGGGCAATCTGCTTCCCCATTTCATAAATCAGCTGATCATCCTGCACTGCCCCCAAGGTCATTGCTTTGGGAAAATTGAGAACAGAATCCAAACGCATACCCACTCCCCACTCTGCATCCATAGCAATAAAGAGAGGGGTTTTGGCTTGGGCTTGATAGTAATTGGTCAATCTCGCCTGCCGGTTGGGTCCTCCTTGGAAAAAAATCAGCCCTCCCAAATTCTCCGTTTTGATCAGATTGCTGATCTCATCCACATGTCTTTGGTCCTTGTTGGAGTAGGCAGCTACCATAAACAATTGCCCCAATCTCTCATCAAAAGTCAGAGAATTGAACACGCTGTCTACCCAGGACAATTGCGTAGTACGGTCAGGACTGAGAAGTGGGTCTTCGATCGTTAAAAAAAGATCGGTCCTTGCCGAAGAAAAAAGGCCTAAGACCAAAAAAAAACTGAGAAGCTTCCAATGCTTCTTTCTCATCCCATACATGATTTTAATTCCTTAACTTTTGAAGTAAATTTGTGTTGATACATTGGAAAGGTAGACTAACCCTACCACCTTTTCATCCATCAAACGCTTTCATTCTGCTTAAATTTCAATTTAGTAAAGTTTGACGTAGAAAGCTGTGAAATCCCTGCCAAAGTCCAATAAAACATGATCTACGGCCAAAAGGGATGAGATGGACTCCCTTTGACGGGAAGTGAAAGGCAAGAAAAGTTACTTCAGGAATTCATATTTCTTCGAAAGAGCTCACCTACCTCCTCCAATGAATTGGGATTTATTATTTATGAATCCTTCGATTAGTAGATTGAAAATAAAGACAGATCAAATCGAGTATGACCTAGTTGTTACCCACCGGAATGACTATTCACCATGCGAGATTCTAGGTGACTGCTGAAAACATTTATAGACACATGAAATTTCCTTCCATCTTCCGAACTTCAGCTCCACAGCGCTTCGATATCAAACCCAGATATTATGATCCTGTCAAGGAAGAAATTGAGGAAAGAACCTCCCGGATCAAAAAAGAGCTACAGGAGGAAGGGCTGATCAGTGGAGAAAATGAAAATCCTATGGGCTATGGGGCGGGTATTCGTGGGTCCTTTACCAATTATCGAGGAATCAAACAAAGGGATACCAGTCTGTTTAGCTCCACTGCCATGATCCGGACTCTGATCTTCTTTGGGTTAATCGCGGCTTCATTTGGATATATCTACATCGGACCTGAAATATTCACTTATCTCACCTACGGGGCAGTGATTGTAGGTGCTGTTTACTTTTTCTTTCGCATCAAAAAGCAAGGAAAAAGATGAACAATGTCATCCAGCTCCTTCCGGATGCCATAGCCAATCAGATTGCTGCAGGTGAAGTCGTCCAACGACCCGCCTCCGCACTCAAGGAATTATTGGAAAATGCCATTGACGCAGGAGCTTCCCATATTCAGGTTTTGATCAAAGATGCGGGCAAACAACTCGTCCAAGTCATTGACAACGGGAAGGGCATGTCCCCGACCGACGCCCGGATGAGTTTTGAGCGGCATGCCACTTCCAAAATCCGAACTTCCCAAGACCTCTTTGCCATTCGGACCTTTGGGTTTCGTGGGGAAGCCTTAGCCTCCATTGCTGCGGTGGCACAAGTGGAAATGAAAACCAGGCAGGCCGATTCCGAGCTGGGTACGCTTATCCAAATCGACGGATCTGAAGTCAAAAAACAGGAACCGGTGGCAGCCCCTGTGGGTACCTCCATTTCCATGAGAAACCTGTTTTTCAATGTCCCTGCACGAAGAAACTTTCTCAAATCCAACCCGGTGGAGATGCGCCACTTGGTGGAAGAGTTCCAAAGAGTGGCTTTATCCTATCCAGAAGTGGCTTTTACCCTGTATCAGCAGGATTTGGAAACTTACAATCTTCCGAGTGGCAAACTCAGTCAGCGGATTGTGGGTCTTTTTGGCAAATCCTATCAGGGTCAGCTTGTTCCCTGTGAAGAACTCACTCCCCATCTCAATGTAAAAGGGTACATCGGCAAACCCGAAAGTGCCAAAAAAACCCGGGGAGAGCAGTTTTTCTTTGTAAACAACCGATACATCAAAAGCTCCTATCTGAGTCATGCAGTCAGTTCAGCATTCGAGGGCCTGATTCAGGCAGATCAGCATCCCTTCTATGTGCTCTTTTTGGACATTGATCCGGCACACATCGACATCAATGTGCATCCAACCAAGACCGAAATCAAGTTTGATGACGAACGGACAGTCTATGCGGTGATCCGCTCAGCGGTCAAGCAGGCCTTGGGTGCTCATCACGTGGCCCCATCTCTGGATTTCAGCATGGATGTGAATTTTCAGGAAAATTGGACCAATGACCCGGAAAAGAAAGCCCAAGTGGACCGGGAATACAGCTACAAGACATTCAATACCCCGGAATTCAAAAAATCTTCCGTGTCAGGATGGGAGCGCTTGTTTGAAGGAAATTTATCTTCCACTCCTAGTCCAAGCCAGCCTAAAGACGAGGGGGAAACAGAAATCCTGACTTTCCCTAGCCGGGCGTCCATGGACGAACCCAGATTCATGATTGTACCGCAGGAAGCTGAATCCACCGGAACTACCTTTCAGGTGGAGCAGAGCTATATCGTGGCTCAAATGTCCACGGGTTTGATGATTTTGGATCAGCAATCTGCCCATGAGCGGATTCTCTATGAGCGGTATCTCAAAAATATCCAAACTGCCAAAGGAGCTTCCCAGCAGTGTCTTTTCCCTGCCACAGTCCAGCTAAATCCCTCTGATTATGCCTTGGTGATGGATATGGTGGATGAACTTCACAGCTTGGGATTTATGGTAGAGCCCTTTGGAAAGGATACCTTCCTAATCCAGGGAGTACCTGCAGATGTGACAGTGAAAAACGAAAAGGACCTGTTCGAAGGCCTATTGGAACAGTTCAAGAATTTCAAAAATGAGCTTTCTCTGGACAAAAGAGAAAACCTTGCCCGGTCTCTTTCCCGTAGATCATCGATCAAGAAAGGACAAAAACTTACTCCTCAAGAAATGGAAAATCTGGTTGGGCAGCTTTTTGCCTGCCAAAATCCAAACTATTCGCCGGCAGGGAACAAAACTTTTGTCAAATTGGATTTAAATAGCATACATTCTTTTTTCGGAAAATAACATGTTCAGAAATATCACACCGGTAGTCCAAAATCTCCTCCTGATCAACGTGGTTGTCTTCTTGGTGGCGAGTTTTATCCTTCCGGCCCTCAATCAGTGGTTTGCCTTGTTCAATATCCAAAGCGAATATTTCAAACCTTTCCAGTTTTTGACCTACATGTTTATGCATGCTGACTTCTGGCACTTGTTCAGCAATATGTTTGGTCTTCTGATTTTCGGACCGCTGCTGGAGCAGTTTTTGGGACCCAAAAAACTGTTTACCCTTTGGATGGTCTGTGGAGTAGGTGCCGGGGTACTTTATACCGGATACAGCGTTTATCAATACAAGTCTCTGGAAAGCAAAGTTTTGACCTTTGAAGCCAATCCCGATCCGGAATATTTCAATAAGCTGGTGGTTCAAAACAGAGGGTATTTCTCCCCGGAGGTTTTTGACTTTGTCGATGCCTATAGCAGAAATCCCAATGATCCGGTCTATGTAGAACGGGCCGAAAAAACCCTTCAGGCTATCCTTAGACTGAATGTCAATCAGCCCATGGTCGGAGCTTCCGGAGCTTTGTTTGGAATTTTGATTGCCTTTGCGATGCTTTTTCCCAACACCCAGCTCTTTCTGCTCTTTCCGCCTATGCCGATCAAGGCCAAGTATCTGGTCGGGGCTTATGCCGTATATACCATTTACAACGTTATGGTGAACAACCCTACGGATAATGTGGCCCATTTTGCCCACCTGAGTGGCCTGATTATCGGGGCAGTGTTGGTTTACAACTGGAAAAAAGACAGAAACAGTTTTTATTGATATGTACGGTAGCTTTTGGGAAAATCTGAGGAACGCCTTCCGGCACAGTGACAACAGCCTTTATAAGCTGATCGCGATCAATTTGATCGTGTTTTTTACCCTGTTGATCAGCCGGGTGATTTTGACTATTGGTGGATTGGGAGAGCTGTACCGAGCCGGACTAAGCTGGCTGATGATGCCGGCTTCTTTGGAAAAATTGGCTTTCCAGCCCTGGACTCCCCTCACCTACATGTTCCTTCACGAAGGGGTATTCCATATCCTCTTCAATATGCTTTTTCTGTATTGGTTTGGGATGGTCGTTCATCAATACTTAGGAAGTCGGAAACTGGCCAACCTCTACATCTTGGGTGGCTTATTCGGCGCTGTTTTTTACGTTTTGATTTACAATCTTTCCCCCTATTTCAATGACTCGGTGAGCTCATCCATGATGCTGGGAGCAAGTGCCGGAGTATTTGGAGTGGTAGTAGGGGCGGCTACATTGGCACCAAATACCACCTTTTTCCTGATTTTGATCGGCCCTGTTAAGATCGTCTACATCGCTGCATTTTATGTAATTCTTTCTTTTGCCAATTCCATCGGGGCTAATGCAGGCGGAGAAATCGCCCACTTGGGAGGAGCGCTTTTGGGGTACCTCTATGTGGTGCAGCTTCGCAAAGGAAATGATTGGGGGAAACCGGTACAGAAAGTGGGTATCTTCTTCGAAAACCTCCTTTCCGGAAGAAGAAACAAGGTCAAAGTCAGCTATCGCAAAGCAAAAACAACTTCGAGTGGAGGGGGATTTTCAGGTTTTGGAACTGCTAAAAAAGGGACAAGCGGACCTAAGACAGAAGAAACCAGCCAAGAAGAAATCGACCGGATTTTGGACAAAATCGCAGAAAAAGGCTACGATGCTTTGACCAAAGAGGAAAAAAGGAAGCTATTTGAGTTTAGTAAAAAGTAAATCAATAACAGATAGAAATACACTCCGCTTCGCTCCGTGAAATGCAGTTGAAATAGTATTGGTCTGCTACATTTAGAAAAGAGGTATTTCTACTGTATTTCTACTGTATTTCTACTGTATTTCTACTGTATTTCTACTGTATTTCTACTGTATTTCTACTGTATTTCTACTGTATTTCTACTGTATTTTTCACCCAAACATCTCCTCAATCAACTGGGTATAAAAGTCCCTGACTTCCATCCCAATCGCCCGAACCTGCTGAGAGATTAAGCTGGTTTCGGTTTGTCCAGGAACGGTGTTGATCTCGATAAAATAGAACTTGCCCGTCTCGTGCTGCAGAAAATAATCGATGCGCACAGCCCCCTTGCAATTCAGCTTTTCATAAACCTTGGTCACAATCCGACCGACTCGCTCCACTTCCTCTTCATTCATCCGTCCGGGCGTAATTTCCTCGGTAACTCCAGGAATGTACTTGGCTTCATAATCAAAAAACTCTTTGCTGCTGACGATCTCGGTAGCAGGCAAAACGGTGATTTCTCCTTTTCCCTTGAAAACTCCAATCGAGAACTCCCGGCCGCTCACAAACTCTTCCACCAATACCTGTTTGTCTTCTGCAAAGGCCTTTTCCAAAGCCTCCGGCAATTCTTCCCGGGTTTTCACCTTACTCATTCCGATCGAGCTTCCTCCGTTATTCGGTTTGATAAAAAGGGGAAGAGTAAGCTCGGATTGAATTTTTGAAGCATTGGCAGGGGAGTTTTCAAACAGCTGAATGGACTTGGCCACGTTTAGTTCGGGAATGTCCTGCACGATGGCCTTGGTGTAGCCCTTGTTCATCGTGATCGCCGAGGTCAGCTGATCGCAGGTCGTGTAGGGGATTCCCAGCATATCGAAGTAGCCGGCCAATTTTCCATCTTCTCCCGGAGAACCATGGAGGATATTGAATACCCCGTCAAACTTGATTTTTTCATCCCCAATAGAAATACTGAAGTCATTCAAATCCACCGGAATCTTCTCTCCGGAAGCGCAGATAAAATGCCAATCTCCGGGATAAATCAGAATCTTGTAGACATCATACCGATCCCGATCGATGGTTTTTTCGACGACAGCGGCACTTTTGAGTGAAATGACGGACTCACCGGTAAATCCACCGGTAACCAAGGCAATTTTCTTCTTCATAGCGGGGAAAAATCTAAGTACGAAATAGCTAATTTTCCGTTTACCCTCCAAGGGTTTCCATTGGGTCCTCCCGTTTTATATATTCGCCCACATTTCAGAAAAGAATTTTACCCAAATCGATAAAATATGATTAGAAGTTGGAAAGTGCTCAGCCTCGCTTGGATTGCAGTGATCGGAATGGCTCTCAGCACACAGGCCCAAAGCCTGAAAAAAGTAATGCTGGAAGATGTCTTCAAAAAAGGCTCTTTCAATCAAAAGTCCGTCTATGGCATCAACTGGATGAAAGACGGGCAATTTTACAGTTCACTCGTACAACGTGGCGGAGCTCCCGCAGTCGTTAAAATCAATCTGGCCACCGGTGAAGAAGCCGGAGTCCTTTTGGATGGCGCGAAGTTGGGTGTGAATTTTTCCAGCTACTCCTTCAATGCGGATGAATCCAAGGCACTGATCGCCACAGACGTGGAATCCATCTACCGCCGATCCTCCAAGGGGGTTTTCTATGTGGTGGATTTGGCCACAGGAGAAAAGCAACAACTGATGAACGGAGAGAAAATCTCCTACGCCACTCTTTCTCCAGACAATGACAAGGTAGCTTTTGTCCAAAACAACAACCTGTTTATGGTCGAATTGGCCAGCGACAAACTCACTCAAATCACCTCCGACGGGGAATGGAACAAAATCATCAACGGATCGGCAGACTGGGTGTATGAAGAGGAATTTTCCATGGCTCAGGCTTTCAAATGGTCTCCAGACGGCAAAAAGATCGCCTTTATCCGATTTGACGAGACCCAAGTACCGGAATTCAATATGCAGACTTGGGGACCGCTTTATCCTCAGGATTACAAATTCAAATACCCGAAAGCGGGAGAAAAAAATTCCATCGTCAGCATTCATGTCTATGATTTGGCAACTGCCCAAACCCAGAAAGTTGATGCCGGAACTGAAACGGATATCTACCTGCCAAGAATCTATTGGACTCAGGATGCAAACACTCTGGCCTTTATCCGAATGAATCGCCTGCAAAATCAGCTAGACCTGTTCCATGCCAATGCGAGCACTGGAGAAAGCAAGCTCATCGTCTCTGAGACAGCCAAAACCTATGTGGACTTGGACTACAACGACGATCTCCAATACCTCAGCGATGGAAAGACCTTTATCCGTACTTCCGAGCAGGACGGCTTCAAGCATATCTACCATCACAATCTGGATGGATCTCTGATTCGTCAGATCACTTCCGGCAACTGGGAAGTGACTTCCATGGTGGGAATCGATGAAAAAGCTAAAAAACTCTATTTCATTTCCACAGAAGCCTCCCCTCTGGAGCGCAATTTCTATGTGATTAACCTAGACGGGAAAAGCAAGAAAATCCTGACTCCTGCCAAGGGTAGCCACACCATCAACATGAGTCCGGACCACAAGTTTTTCATAGATTACTATTCGACTTCGGATACTCCCGTCAAGGTGACATTAAATGATGCCGCTGGAAAAGAACTGAAAGTTTTGGAAGACAATCAGGCCTTGAAGGATCGTTTGACTAGTTTTGCTTTGGGTAAAAAAGAATTTTTCACCTTCCCAACGGTAGATGGCACTGAGCTGAATGGCTATATCATCAAGCCGGCAGACTTTGATCCAAACAAGAAATATCCTGTGCTGATGTATGTCTATGGAGGCCCTGGCTCTCAGAATGTCCTGAATTCCTGGGGAGGAACCCGCGACTTCTGGCATCAGGCCTTGGCTGCGGAGGGAATCATCGTCGCCTGCGTGGACAATCGCGGAACTGGTGCGAGAGGAAGAGATTTCAAGCACGCTACCTACGCCAATCTAGGCAAGCTGGAAACAATCGATCAGATCGAGGGAGCCAAGCATTTTGCAAAAATGCCTTTTGTGGATCCATCCCGAATCGGAATCTGGGGTTGGTCCTATGGAGGCTATATGTCCTCGCTTTCTCTAATGATCGGAAATGAGGTTTTCAAAACTGCCATCGCTGTAGCGCCTGTGACGACTTGGAGATATTATGACACGATCTACACCGAGCGCTATCTGCAAACTCCTCAGCTCAACCCTGCAGGATACGACGACAACAGCCCGATCACGCATGTGAACAAGCTGAAAGGCAACTTCCTCCTCATTCATGGCACCGGAGATGACAATGTACATTTCCAAAACTCAGTAGACTTGGTGGATGCATTGATCAAAGCTGATAAGCAGTTTGAGACGTTTTATTATCCCAACCGAAACCATGGCATCTACGGAGGCAATACCACTTGGCATTTGTACACCCAGATGACCGATTTCTTGAAGAGAAAGTTGTAAAAACCTCCCGATTCAAAACAAAAAACCGCAGGATGAAAATTCTGCGGTTTTTTGTTGTAGCGCTAGCTGAGAACTAAACGTCCTGACTCAAAATACTTTTTCTTAACCAAAATCAGCCTTTATGAAATATGCTTTGAAAATTTTCCCGACACTGCTTTTATGCTTTATCCTTTTCTCTTGCCAAGACAATGAAGAACCTGAAAACCTAATTGATCAAGTGGGGTTTGAGGGGACTCTGCCTGATGGCGAAACCTCAAGCTTTGAAAGCAACTTTGAGGCAGAAAACACTCCAATTGTGTTTAATTTCCGAACCGGCGCAGATGGAAATGGAACCATTTACCAAGGTAATGTGGTCACCCATCTAATGAAAATTAAAGAACCTACTAGGGGTTTTGAGATATACATAAGACTTCCTGAGTTGAAATGGTCCGATCAAGCCACAAGCGAGTTTAATTCCAAATTCGTCTTTGAAGAAATCTATTCTTTTGACAAAGTGAAGGAGGTTTTGGAAGTAGGGGAAAAGAAAATAAACGTGATAGATTTCAACTACAATAAGGAGGATTTTGGAGCCGTGCCAGATTTTATTCAGGTTTATTATGTTCCAAATGGAGCCGAAAGACCTTTTGAGTCAGGGCTGTACAATCCTTTCTTTCATGAAGGAAAATATGAAATACCAACTGACAACTACCTTCGAGTAATAAACCAAAGAGAGGGAACTTTTATCAATGACAAAGGAGAGCAAAAACGTCTGCTGCTTGTAGAATTTGAACTTAAAATCCAGATGTACGAGATGGTAAACGGAGAAGGTTATGTATTTCGGGAGCCTTTGGAGGGGAAACTAAGAATGGCTTTCCGAGAGGACATTCCAGATTGGGCGAGGTAATCAATCAATCTTAATCTGATCCAGATAGAATTTCATCCGACTGTGATCTCTCGGCAAAAAGTCAATTTTGTCAATTTTATCCTCTTTGTGGTTGTAAAAAACCTCCACGTATTCATCTTCCAACAAATACAAGTTGACCTTGTGCCGGTAGTACCGAATGCCCACCACAAAAGTACCCTCTAGATAGAGGGTTTTGATCTTTTGAAAGAGAGGCAACTGATTGAATTCTTCCCGGCTCATGAATTGGCATTTCTGAGAAAGACATGAAAATACCCATTTTGGTTGGCTTTTTCTCAAAAAATCTACGCACAGGCATCAAAAAAGCCCCTGAAAATTCAGGGGCTTTGAGGTGAATTACAAATTACTCCTTAGTGAGCAACAGGTACCTGAAAGTCCTTAATCGCTTCACTGAAATCAAAAACTTCAACGCTTTCGACCTTGCCTGCCACAATACTGGAGCCTGCCGCTGAGCGGTATCCTCCTGCACAGTGGATCAAAACAGGCTTTTCTGTCGGGATCTCCTGAGCCCTTTCTCTCAACTCCTGAAGCGGGATATTCAAAGCTCCCTCGAAAATCGGAGAGTTGGCATGCTCATCACGGCTACGGATATCCACGATGGTAAAGGCGTCCTGATTGGCTTTGAAACCTTCCACATCAAAAGAAGTCCCTTTTTCGGTCATTCCTGCCGGATTGACCACGGCGCCATGGATCAATTGCTCGTATCCGATTTTGGCAGATTTGGTGATCAAAATCTCCAATTCTGCAGCTGAATCAGCGACTAGGAAAAACTTCTCCTCAGGACCTACAATGGATCCCAACCAAGTCTCGAACTTGCCGCCATTCATGATATTGATTGCTCCGGGGATATGACCCTGTACAAACTGCTCGTTCTTTCTGGCATCGATGACCAAAGCTCCCTCAGGAAGTTGGGATCCTTCCGGCCAAATGCTTACCTGAGAAAGTGAACGCTGGTAAGATGGTGCACCTTTCTTGTTCATATCCACATCATAGCCGAAGTATTTTGGGATATACGGCTGTCCTTGGAGCAAGGAGTCCATGAAGGTCTTTTCGTCCAAATCAGAAAACGCCCAGTTGGTGGCACGCTGCTCACCGATGGTAGACTGACGGGCATCGCTTAGATTTTTTCCGCAAAGTGATCCCGCTCCATGTGCCGGGAATACCAGGATATCATCGGCAAGAGGCTTCAGCTTATTCTGAACGGTGTGGTACATCATTCGAGCCAATTCCTCCCGCTGAGCGGTCATATTTCCTGCTTTTTCTCTCAAGTCAGGACGACCCACATCTCCGATGAATAGGGTATCTCCTGAGAAAAGGGCATGGTCTTTTCCGTTTTCATCCTTCAGCAAAATGCTGATCGAATCCGGAGAATGACCTGGAGTGTGAAGGGCATGGAAAGTAACTTTTCCCATGGCAAAGGAATCTCCCTCATCAAATCCGGTATGAGGATACTCAGCACCCACCATTTTGGAAACATGGATCGTCGCTCCTTCATTTTTGTGAAATTCCAAGTGTGAACTCACAAAGTCGGCATGAGGGTGAGTCTCAATGACTGCCACGATTTGGGCATCATTTGCCTGGGCAAAGTCATAGTATTGCTGTGGATTTCTTCCCGGATCCACTAGAGCTACTTTTCCTTCAGATAGGATGGCATAACTTGCGTGAGCTAGCCCTTCGTCATAAAACTGTTTGATATTCATGGTCGTGTAATTTTTCTGTTTTGATAGTACAAAGGTAAAACATGACAAAAATCAGTTCCGGTGATCGAAATCACTTAAGAAAAATCCAAGTTCCCCAGAGAAATCCTTGAAAATTAACCTTTGGAGAGGTAAACTTGAATCAAGCAAAACAAATTCCCTTGAGACCCAAGAATTTTTCCCATCCCTTTTCTTTCCTTTTTCTAGTTCTCCTTGCCCTGATTTCCTTTTCCTGTAAATCAAAAAAGAAGCTGGCTGAAGAAAGCCCGGCATTCACTGTAATCCAGACAGCCAAGTCCTACCGGGGCACTCCCTACAAATTCGGAGGAACCACACGAGCCGGAATGGATTGTTCTGCTTTGGTATTTCATGCCTACTACTCGGTAGGCATCAATCTCCCCCGAATGTCTGCCGATCAAAGCAAAGTAGGCCAAAAAATCAAAATCCAGGAAGTGCAACCCGGTGATTTGCTGTTTTTTGCCACAGGTAGGCGGAAAAATCAAGTTTCACATTCAGGAATCGTGACAGAAGCCGGCAAAGAGGATGTCCGGTTTATTCATGCCTCGACATCTCTTGGAGTCACTGAGGACTATCTCAGTAATTCCTATTGGAAAAAAGCCTTCCTTTTTGCCACAAGGATATTGGAATAAAAAAAGAGCACCGAAGTGCTCTCTCTTACCCAGTTAAAAAAATCTATCCAAAACTCAGAAATTCATTGATCCATTGGTCTGGAGCACATATCTGAACGTGTAATGTGCACTTGGTGTGGTCATGGGGTTGATTTCGGCTACCGGAGGATTTCCCTTGTAGTAGCTCAAAATTTCAATCTTGGAGTAGTTTCCAGCCGCAGTCTGGACCAAAATCACCCGGCCGGGAATAGGAGTCACGGTAAATGTGGCCGGATTGTAATTGTACCATCCACTTCCACTTCCTGTCGGAATTGCAAAGGTAGATTGAGTGTCTGTCGCAAAAACGGCACTGGCAGGCACCGAGGTGATCTCCTCGAAAATCCCTGTTACTACAGCAGCTCTCACATTTTTAGAGGCATTGACCCGGATGGTCGTGCCCTTGAAGGCCAAATCCCAGTCTTCGGATTCACTCACGAGTGAATTGGTCTCAAGACTGAAATATTGGAAAGGTCTTTCTTCTGTCACTTGTCCGGTCACCCGGTCGATCACATCGTTTGGAGCGGCTAGGTCGGTCACTAGGACAGCTTCCAATGCCACAGTAGGCTCAGGAGTATCTTCACTACAAGAAGCAAATAGTCCAAGAGATAGGAATAGAAATAGCGGTTTTACTAACGTTTTCATTTGTAATTGAGGTTTGATTTATTTTTGAATAAGGTTTGCAAAAGGGATTCTCAGCCCGGCGAAGACGACTCTGCCGGGATTATTGGGTTGTTGAGGAGTTAAAGTTCCCAAGAGATTGGTCGCTCCAGCCTCAAGGAAAATTCCTGAGGAAAGGGTCTTGGTCACTGTGAGGTTTAGACTCACCCAACCCTCGGCATATTCTTGATCGTCATCGAGAATTAGGTTGCCGTTCAGGTCAGCAAATCCAAAACGACCTCTGTAGATAGCACGAAGGGCCCAATCCGTTCCGGTCCAATTTTCCCGGTAATTGATCTTGAAGTTTCCACTGTGACGGCTTCTGTTGAACAAGCCCCCATAATCTGACCTTTCCACACGGGTAGTCCTGTTTTGATTGTCTCTTTTGAAGACTTCTCCTGCTTCTATCCTATCCAGTACGTCTTTGTCATAAGAATCCAGAAAAGCATAGCCTAGACTCAGATTAAGGTTGGGAGTAGCCTGAAAGCTGATGTCAGCTTCCACACCTTGAGTGACTACTTGTCGAATGTTGAAATAGGAAAAGGCATTTTGGCCGGTGACCAATTGTGCGATAGGGGCGGTTTCGATAAGGTTATCAATGTTGTTCCGATAAGCATTGACCTGGATTAGCCATTGAGTATTCGGCTTCCAGCGAAAACCTGTATTGATAGCCACCGAGTTCTCAGCAGTGAGCTCTCCCAAGGTCTCCGGCTGAATCAGAACTCTTGCCACCAATCCTTGATCCTGAAGTCGTTGAATTCCCTCTTCTGCCAATAGGGCACCGAAGACAAAGTACCCGGATGCGGCATTGTTGAAGTTGAGCAACAGCTGACGAAAATCCGGCGCCTTAAATCCAGCCCCAAAGGAAGCCTGCCAGCTGAATCTGTCAGAAAAGCGATACTGCCCTGAAATTTTTGGGCTGAGTCTATTTCCATATTGGCTATGAAAATCCGCTCTCAAACCGGTGACCAAATTGACTCGGACATGCGGGTCCCACTGATGCTGAAGGAAAAAGTACCCCGCATCAAAACGATTCAGATCGTCGTATCTGGTGGCTTCCACCGTTTCTACCAAATGCCCCATACCCAGGGTAATCAGATTTTTGGAATTCGCCTGCCAGTCTGTTTGCAATTCTGTTCGGTGATAGAATTGATTAAAATCCTGGAAATCAAAGGCGCTGCCATCACTCTGAAATCGAGTATCTGAAACTGTGGAAAACCAAGAACTCATGCCCCGAAGGGTGAAAAGAAGGTTTTCACTGGGTCTAAACCGAAGTGTTGGGTTGAAGTTGAAATCCCGTCTTGAATTCTCCATTACCAGCATTTCAGGAGAAGCGCCGGAGGTTTGCATTTGCCCTGAGGAATTTTCGGAGTAGCCTCTGAGGAAAAGGTTCAGGTCAAATTTTTCGTTGATTTTACCTCCCAATTTGACTTGGGCAGTTTGTGCTTGATAGGGGTTTTGAGTTTGTCCAATAGTCTCCGGAGTGAGATCAAATCCTGCTGTAGAAAAATAATCATAGAGGATTTTTGCCTTCCATTTTTCACTTCCCAAACCAATCTCTGCATAGGGATTCCAGGTATTGAATGAACGATGCCTTACTCCTAAGTCTACTTGAGTGCCTGAATCCGTGGGTTTGGTGATGATATTGATCACGCCTGCCATGGCCTCGCTTCCATAAATCGCACTTGAGGGACCTCGAAGGATTTCTATCCGCTCGATGGAGGAGACGGAAATTCGGTCCAAATCAAAGGTACCCGCCGTCCGGCCGATCAATGGTTCGCCGTCAAGCAGAATCAGAATGTAATCCGAATCCAAGCCTTGCATTTGCAATCCTGCCCCATGGTCTGAAGTGATCTGAAGGCCGGTTTGCTCGCGCAAAACTTCTGAAAGTCTCAATCCCCCGGTTTGTTGGATTTTTTCCGAATTGAGGACAGTGACCGGCATGGGAAGATCTTCCACCGTTCGGTCAGTACGGGTGGCAGCCACCACCACTTCCTGGAGTGTCCCTGTTTTTTCCTTCAAAACCACCGCATCTGCCTGCCTCCATTCCTCCGGGCTCAGTTTTTTTGTCTCAAAACCCATCGCAAATACGAGGATTTCTCCCTCCTGAACCGGAATGGCAGGTATCTCTCCTTTGTCATTCACTGGAATGGGAGCTGTCCCATTTACCTTGATGAGTGCATGAGGAATTGGGTTTCCCTGAGCATCCAAAATTTTCTTGGCTCCATCACCCGCCCAAGCCAATCCAACTAGGGTGAAAAGGAGAGAAAACAGAAGCTTGAATTTATTTGGATTAATTCTAAACATAAGTTGAAAATTTTGGCGGAGGGGAAGCCTCCGCCGGTATTTTAATTGAGGGTATCCAGTAGGGCTTTCCACTCCGGCTTTTGGGGGATTCCCGGCTTTCTCAGTCCGAAAAACTGAGCGATCATTTCTCCTTCTTGATCAAACAGTTCCAGAGAGGAAACCAAACCTTCGGTCGTATTCTTGTGCACTACAAAGGCTCTTGCTATCTCTTTTTCATTCAAATGCATATTGAATTCCGGGTCCATCACATTCAGCCAGTCGCCCATAAGTCGGATCGTTTTTACCTTTCCCTGATGGATCTGAATATTCCCCATGTTGCCTGCAAAAATCATGATAGGAAGTTGAGTCTCGGCAGCGGATTCCAGAATCTTTCGGGTAGAAAGTCTGTCCACTTCATAAGCCCACTTGTCATCGATCCACTCTACTGCGTTGAGTCGGTTGAGTTTGTATTTACGCAGCATTCCAAAGAAATCATGGGTGTCCTTCATGTTTTCCCAGTCGGATTTAAACCCTTCCTGATCAAGCTCTTCCTTGCTGACATATTCTTTGGCTGGGAAAGATTCCAAAGTCAACTCCGGGTTTTGCTCCTCTGCCTGATGATCTCTGACCAATTGCTCAGCAACTTCCAGATTCGTCTCATCCTGAAAAAAGATCTTCATCACCGCATTTCCCTCCTTGTCAAAATACTGAAGGCTGTTTTGAGGTCCTCTTGGAGTGTCATTGGACACCGCAAAGCCGAATTTCCAAGCCCCGAAGAATACGCGCTGCTCAATAGGCCCGATCACCGTGCCGATATGCTGAGGGCCTGCCTGCATGATATCGATCTTTTGAAACGTGCCTTTGTGCTCTAAAACGCAACCTTGATTTCTGGTCAGGGACATGACTTTACCCAGTTTTGGAAACTTCTGAACCTGATCTACGAAGTCTTCTTTCAATCGGATCACATTTTCCCCGATTCCGGTTGCAAGAAGTTCTGCTTCTGATACGCCTAGCTTTTGTGCCGCATCGCGGATTCGGAGTTGAGGCTCTTTGGATTTTAACTCTTGCCAGGCATTTTTTAGGCTGGATGTAGTGAAGGTTGCAGTTTCCATATTAGGCTTGTTTAGATTTTGAAAGATTGGAAAAGGAATGAGCAGAAGTACCCACAATCCAGTTGCCGTTGAGTGGATTTTTCATCAATTGGACCGGATAATCGAAAACCTGAGAAAGCAGCTTTTCTTCCATGATTTCATTGACCGGACCCACTTTGGCTACGAGTCCATTTTTAAGCAAAGCAATTCGATCGGCGTATTGCGCTGCCAGGTTGAGTTCATGAAGGATGACTAAAATCCCGATGTTTTTCGATTTGAGTTTTTCAAGAATTCCCAGCACGGCATGCTGCTGCGCAATGTCCAGGCTGGAGGTAGGTTCGTCTAAGAGGAGGTATCTGGGGAATGGTTTGCTTTCCCAAATCTGCACCAAGACCCGGGCCAGCTGTACCCGTTGTTTTTCTCCTCCCGATAGGTGCTGGTAAAGCTTATCCTGAAGATGAGCTGTGCCGGTCAATTCGATTACCTCCTCGAGGATTTTTCTGGGATTTTTGGCTTTGACGGCAATCATGCCGAGTTCAATGACTTCTTTGGCAGTAAATGGGAAATTCACGGAAGAATGCTGAGGCATTACTGCTCTTACTTCGGCCAATTGTTGGGGCTTGAGGGAGCCAATCTGCAGGCCGTTGTATTCCACCTGTCCATGACTGCAGGGGATTTCTCCCGAAAGAATCTTAAAAAGAGTCGATTTTCCCGCTCCGTTGGGACCGAGCACAGCCAGAATTTCCCCGGGCTGAATCACCATATTCGCCTGATCTACGATTGGCTTTTTTCGAATGCAAAAATGGATGGCTTGAGCACTAAGCATTAGTTTTTGGATTTATGAAGTTGGAAAATCAAAGCGATGAAAAACGGAGCTCCCAATAGGGCTGTAATCACACCAATGGGCAATTCGGCAGGAGCGACCCAGGTCCTTCCGATCAAATCGGCCACGTTGAGTAAAATAGCCCCGAGCAGGAATGAGGCCGGCAAAACCAAGCGATGATCCGCACCAAAACCGATACGAATCAAATGGGGGACAATGAGCCCCACAAAACCAATCATCCCGGTAAAGGCCACCCCTACGCCCACGATCAAAGCCGTCAGCGTGAGCAATTTGATTTTGGTTTGTTTCACGTTTACCCCCATGTGGAAAGCCTCCTGCTCGCCCAAAGACAGGGCATTGAGGTTTTTGCTTTCTCCAAAGAGAATCAGGGAAGGCAAAAGGATCAGTAAAGCAGCCAAGGGAACTTTGGCCCAGGTAGAACCTCCCAAATCACCTAAGCTCCAAAAGGTGAAGCTTCTCAAGGCTGCATCATCTGCATAAAACAAGGTCAAGCCAATCAGGGCTCCTGCCAGAGCATTGATCGCCACTCCAGCAAGTATTAAGGTAGCGGTGTCGCTTTTTCCTCGTCCTCCTAAATAATAAACAGCCAACACATGAACCAATCCTCCCAAAAAGGCAAAGAAAGGAAGGCCAACAGTGCTGATCAGACCAAAAGCTTGAGTGAGCGTGGGGATCAATACCAGGAAGATCACCGCAAACAAGGCGCTTCCGCTACTGACACCGATCAGCCCTGGTTCCACGAGAGGATTTCTGAACAGCCCCTGCAAGGAAGCTCCCGCAATTCCTAACCCTCCACCGATCAAGGTCGCCATTAGAATTCTGGGTAAACGAATCGAATACAGTACATTGACTTGCTGTGCCTCATAGGGTGCCCAGTCGAGTGGAAAAAGAATAGAGACTACCTGAGCAAAGGAGATGGTAAACGCACCTTTGGACAGGGAAAAAAGTCCCAGAACCAATAGAAACACCAGCATCCCCCCTATCAATAGGGAGTGGACTTTAGATTTGCTATGGGTCAAGGACAAATTATTCATGACTTAGGGTCTTACTGCTTTTGCCAACTCCAGGGCCGCCTTACCCGCTCTTGGTCCGAAGGCTGATAAATAGTGTCCGTCAAAAACAAGGATTCGGTCATTTTTGAATGCCTCTGTCTCCTTAATTCCCTGTACTCCGGCAAGGCCATCTTTTCCACCCAGACTTTCAATTCCTGATTCGAAAAGCACGAGATAATCTGGGTCGATCGCAACCAGAGCTTCGGGAGTAAGAGGGATAAAATCTTTAAATCCTGTGGAAGCAGACTGAATTCCAGCCATTTCAAACATTTCCGTAGCGAAAGTTTCATCACCCGCAAGAAAAACTGTCTCAGGGCCTCTAGCCATAATAAATGCTGCTGAAGGATTTCCGCTTTGGGAGCTTAAAAATTCCTTCAATTCCTTTTGGTCTTGCTCTATTGAAGAAATGAGCTCATTCCCCTTTTCTTCCGCCTCAAATAACTTGGCCAAGTTGCTGATGAGGAATTTGGTCTCCTCGAGATTTTTGGGTTTGGGGAAAAGCTTAACCGCGATGCCCGAGCTTTCTAATTGGGCAATTACCTCCTCATTAAGATATCCCTCCTCAATTAGGACCATTTCAGGTCCGAGCGAAAGAATGCCTTCTGATTTGATCTGGTTTCTGTAACCGATGCTAGGCAAAGCCTGCATGGATGCCGGATAGGTAGAGGTCCGGTCTGTGGCAATAATTCGATCGCCAAAACCCAAGGAATGGACAATCTCGGTAATTGTGCCACCCGCTGTGATGATTTTTTGAGGGACAAGAACAGACTCCTTTTTGCTCTCCTGAGGTCCAGAACAGGACATGATCAGGAAAAGTAAGGATGTGAATAAAGAATAGTTGGCTTTCATTTATTTAGACTGAATCAAAACATGGGCAAAATTATACTTAATTAGATTCAGTCCAAATAAATTTTAATGAAATAATTTTATCAATCCCCTAGGCCGGATTTATAGATTAGAGAAAAAGGAAAAATCTTCGGCTGAAAAGGCTAGGTGCAGGTCTGCTGAGGAAAAGAGAGACATTCGGGATTAATTTTCCAAATATCCTTTGGGATTAGCTGTTTATGACTAATTTTGCGCACGAATTAAAAAAGCGTATCCTTTTTACATTTCATCTAATCAAATGGCAAATATTGGAAAGATAACTCAGGTAATCGGGCCCGTAGTGGACGTTTCCTTTGAGGACGGCAAGTTACCCAACATCCTGGATGCATTGGAAGTAACCAAAGAAAACGGCCAAACCGTCGTTTTGGAGGTTCAGCAGCACCTGGGAGAAGACCGAGTGAGAACCATCGCGATGGACTCCTCCGAAGGTATGGTAAGAGGTATGGAAGTAAAAGACATGGGTCAGCCCATTTCTGTTCCTACCGGTGAGGCAATCAAAGGCCGTCTTTTCAATGTGGTAGGAGAAGCAATCGATGGATTGCCACAGGTACCAGCTGGAAAGCGTCTACCGATCCACCGCTCCGCGCCAAAATTTGAAGATCTTTCCACCTCTACCGAAGTATTGTATACAGGTATTAAAGTAATCGACTTGATCGAGCCTTACGCAAAAGGGGGTAAAATCGGTCTTTTTGGAGGTGCCGGTGTAGGTAAGACCGTATTGATTCAGGAATTGATCAACAACATCGCAAAGGCTTACTCTGGTTTGTCCGTATTTGCAGGTGTAGGTGAAAGAACCCGTGAAGGAAACGACCTTTTGAGAGAAATGATCGAGTCTGGAATCGTAACCTACGGTGAAGACTTTATCCATAGCTTGGAAGAAGAAGGTGGTTGGGATCTATCGAAAGTAGATTTGAAAAAGCTGGAAGAGTCCAAGGCAACCTTCGTGTTTGGTCAGATGAACGAACCTCCAGGAGCCCGTGCACGAGTGGCTTTGACTGGTTTGACTTTGGCAGAATACTACAGAGATGGTGATGGTACAGGTCAGGGACGTGATATCCTTTTCTTTATTGACAACATCTTCCGATTTACTCAGGCTGGTTCCGAAGTATCCGCACTTTTGGGTCGTATGCCATCAGCGGTAGGTTATCAGCCTACTTTGGCTACCGAAATGGGTGCCATGCAAGAGCGAATCACTTCTACCAAGAACGGTTCCATCACCTCAGTACAGGCCGTTTACGTACCTGCGGATGACTTGACTGACCCGGCTCCTGCGACTACTTTCGCTCACTTGGATGCCACTACCGTATTGTCCCGTAAGATTGCTGAATTGGGTATCTATCCTGCGGTGGATCCTTTGGACTCTACTTCCCGAATTTTGGACCCGGCTATCTTGGGTGATGATCACTACAACTGTGCTCAGCGAGTGAAGGAAATCCTTCAGCGATACAAAGAATTGCAGGATATCATCGCCATCTTGGGTATGGAAGAACTTTCCGAAGAAGATAAAATGGTCGTACATAGAGCTCGACGAGTTCAGCGATTCCTTTCTCAGCCTTTCCACGTAGCGGAGCAGTTTACCGGCTTGAAAGGGGTATTGGTTGATATCAAAGACACCATCAAAGGCTTCAACATGATCATGGACGGTGAATTGGATCACCTTCCAGAGGCAGCTTTCAACTTGGTAGGTAGCATCGAAGATGCCATCGCTAAGGGTGAAAAGATGTTGGCTGAAGTGAAATAAGAAAATTAGTTACGGGTTATTAGTTATTGGTTTCAGAATGAGACCAATAACTTTTCAACTTACTAACTCAATAACTATACAAACATGCAATTAGAAATCATCACTCCTGACAAGAAAGTCTTCGAAGGCGAGGTATCCGAGGCCAGCTTCCCCGGTGCATCAGGATCTTTTCAGGTGCTGAATAATCACGCGCCGATTGTGTCTGCTTTAGCAAAGGGTGCTGTATCCTACACTGCAAAAGATGGTGGAAAACAGTCTCTGATTGTAGAAGGTGGCGTGGTTGAGGTAAAAAATAACGTGATCGTGGTTTTGGCTGAAAAAGTAATCAGCTAAACCCATTCGATATAAAATAGAAAAGTCCAACTCGGGAGGGTTGGACTTTTTATTTTTCTTCATTCATAGTCTTTTAAAAATTATTCCCTTACCTTTGCCCCCACGAAAGGGGGTGTACACTTATGATCATAGTAAACGTAAAAGAAAACGAATCCATCGAAAAAGCGCTGAAGCGCTTCAAAAAGAAGTTTGACAAGACCGGTGCGGTTCGCGAACTAAGAGCCCGTCAGGCTTTCACCAAACCTTCCGTAAAAAGAAGAGATCAAGTCATCAAAGCGGCTTACAAGCAAAGACTTCAAAACGAAGCAAACAAGTAATCCCATTTGAGATGAACCATAGAAACCTGCTCCCGCGAGCAGGTTTTTTTTGTATAAATGATTTTTGTCACTTGATCTTCCTGATTTTTCGTCTACCTTAAATCAAGTAAGAGTAGTTTATGATCGATTCTTTCATTAATTATCTGGAATTCGAAAAGCGCAGCAGCGCACATACTGTTTTAGCCTACAGAAAAGACCTGGAACAAGCTGCAGAATTTGTTAATCTGTCTTTCGGGATTTCCGACTTGGAACAGTGCACCCATGCCGAGCTAAGAGCATGGATCATTGACTTGGTAGAGCAGGGATTAAGTGCCACCACGGTCAATCGAAAATTGGCCACGCTACGCTCCTATTATAAATTCCTGCTCAGATCCAAGCTGATTACCAAAGACCCCACCTATAAGTTAAAATCCCTTAAAACGCCTAAAAAACTCCCCGATTTCGTACAAGAATCTACCTTGGAGGACGTTTTGAAGGAAGAAGTTTATGAACCCACTTTCGAAGGCCAGCGAGACCGGATGGTATTGGAGTTTTTGTATCTCACGGGCATCCGACTCTCTGAATTGGTCAATTTGAAATGGAAAGACCTCAACCTGATTGAAAAGCAAGTCAAGGTGCTAGGGAAAAGACAAAAAGAACGAATCATTCCCCTCACCAATGGCCTGCTTCAGAATATAATTCTGTATCAAAAAGTATTTGAGGAAAGGTTTTCAAAACTTGATGGGAATGCCTATTTTATCGTAACCAACAAAGGGGAACAAAGCTATTCTATGATGATCTATCGGATAGTCAGACATTACTTGGATCTTTTTGCGCAGAATACGCGACGAAGTCCCCATATCCTACGTCACACCTTTGCCACCCATCTACTCAACAAAGGAGCGGATCTGAATGCGGTCAAGGACCTTCTTGGCCATGCAAATCTAGCCGCGACTCAGGTGTACACCCACAACTCCATGGAAAAACTGAAGGCTGTGTTTGAACAGGCACATCCTAAAGCGTAAATAAATCAATTGTTCAACCACTAAATGCAAATCGTTATGAAACTGCAAATGCACTCCATCCACTTCGACGCTGACCGAAAGCTGATCGACTTTATTCAAAAGAAGGCTGATAAACTGGATACCTTCTACGACCGGATCATTGATGGAGAAGTTTTTATGAGACTGGATAAACATGAAAAAAATGAGAATAAAATTGTCGAAATCAAACTGAATGTACCCGGCAAGCAGTTTTTTGCAAAGCATCAGGATGATTCCTTCGAGGCCGCCGCTGATGAAGCAGTAGAAGGTCTCCGACGACAAATCAAAAAGTATAAAGAAAAAGTAGTCTTGGCCAAGCAATAAGTTTTAGCCAAATTTGCATCAGACCCTCAGGAAACTGAGGGTTTTGTTTTTCAAGCAGGTTATGAAAAATCCATCTCCACAAAAGTATCTCCTCATTTTTTGGTCTGTGAATCTGGCCCTTGCAGTCATTAAGCTGTTTTTTGCCTTTCGGCCGGAATTGGACCTTTTCACCGAGGAGGCCCAATACTGGCTCTGGTCCAGAAATCTGGATTGGCATTATTATTCCAAGCCACCTATGGTAGCCGTGCTCAATTTCATCAGTACAGGTATCTTGGGGCATAAGGAAGTGGCCATACGAATGATTCCTATTCTAGCCGGATTGGGGACAGCCTGGATTGTATTTCGCTTCACCGACTACCTCTACTCTTCCAAAAAAACAGCCTGTCTGGCTGGACTACTTTTTTTGGGTATGCCTATTCACCTGCTGGAATTCACTTTTCATACCACGGATACGTCCATGACCTTTTTCTGGACTTGGGCTTGGTTTATGCTTTACCGAGCTATTCAGGAAAACAAAACCTCACTTTGGGTCGCGGCAGGACTCATCACAGCATTGGGAATCATGTCAAAGGCAACGATGATTTTGATCTTCCCGGCTTCTCTAATTTTCCTTTTCCTTTCAGGAAAGCTAAAAGAAGCGGGAAAGCAGTGGCTGATTTTGCTTGGCATTTCTCTTTTGGGATTTCTTCCAAGCCTAATCTGGAACCTGCAAAACGATTTCTACACTTTTAAGCACCTAGCTGCCTTGGGAGGAGCCTCCGGAGGAGAACCCAAGCCCTTTGATTTGGGCCTTTTGGTGAGTAGGACCTCGGAATACCTAAGTGGACAATTGGCCATGGTATCTGTATTCTTCCTGCCTTTTTTCTTTTTTGCAGTGAAAAAGACAATCCGATCCAGAGAGCTTTCAAGTTTTTACGTAGCACTTCCGGGACTCCTTACCTTTTTGGGATTCGGAGGACTTAGTCTCTTTACCTGGATAGAAGTCAACTGGCCCGGCTTTGCCTATAGCACCTTTCCGGTCTTCTTAGCACCTGTGGTGGCTAATATGGAATCCGGATGGAAAAAATATACCTCATGGGCTGTGGGAGTCAGTTTGGCTCTTCAGATACTCCTGCTTTCTCCCAATATCTTCCAATGGAAAAGCCAAGGCCCCATTTTCAAAGCAGAAAAGGCTATTTTCAAACGCATGGTCGGCTACGAGGATTTGGGCAATCGGATAGACTTTCTCCAAGACAGTCTTGGACTTTCATCCCCAGTACTTTTCAGCGAAAGCTACCATGTGGCCTCCGAATTGGCCTTTTATGTGGATGGGCATCCTCAACCTTACACAATAAATATGGGCTCCCGCAAAAACCAATGGGACCTCTGGCCGGGAATGGATCAGTTTATTGGTCAGGAAAGAACCTTCATTTTTGTGAGTAGAGGTCAGGAATCTCCTGAATCGGTTACGAATTTTGGACGACTGATTTATGAGGAAAAGTACCCCCATGCATTCCGAAGTGACACTTTGGGATTTACCAAGATTCAAATTTGGGAGGACCTTCTTGATTATACTCCAGTAGATACAGGAAAATTTTAGGGGTTAAAAATCAAAATAATCTTTGGCAATGGTCTATTTAAGGCCATGATTTTGCCCACCCAAGGATTTCTGGGTATTTTTGACCAAATTTTATCTCATGAACCAGCCACTTTTATCCGTAGTCATCACGGTCTACAACGAAGAAGAAAATATCAAGCCACTCTTGGAGGCTACCTATGCCGCGCTTTCGGAAATCGACTATGAGGTGATTTTGATTGAAGACGGATCGACTGATGGTACGGTAAAAGAGGTCAAGAAGTACGCTAATGACCGGACCCGTCTGATTATTTTCAACAGAAACTATGGGCAAACCACCGCCTTGGCAGCCGGTATCGACAGTGCAGTAGGTACCTACATAGCCACCATGGACGGGGATCTTCAAAATGACCCTACAGACATCCCAACCATGCTTCAAAAGGCTATCGATGAAGAATGGGATGTGGTGGCTGGTCGCCGGGCTAAACGAAAGGATGGATTTGTCCTCAGAAAAATTCCTTCCAAAATCGCAAACTGGGTCATCCGAAATACCACCAAAGTGTATCTCAACGACTATGGCTGCACGCTTCGGGTCTACAAGGCTGAAATCGCCCAAAATATGGGGCTTTATGGAGAACTGCACCGCTTTATCCCTGTTTTGGCTAAGCAGCAGGGTGCAAAAATGACCGAGGTGGATGTAAAGCATCATCCAAGAATTCACGGCACTTCCAAATACGGTCTGAGCCGGACATTTAAGGTTTTGGCGGATTTGATCCTGATGCTCTTCTTCCAGAAGTATTTTCAGCGTCCGATCCACCTTTTCGGGGGCTTGGGCTTGATTTCCTTTTTCTTGGGTTCTTTGATCAGCTTATATCTGCTCATTCTCAAAATCATGGGCGAAGACATCTGGGGCAGACCGATCATGATTCTTGGATTTATTCTGATTTTGGGGGGTATTCAGATGATTACGACCGGAATCATCGCGGAAATTATTGTCAGGACTTATTTTGAATCTCAGAATAAGAAAACCTACACCATTCGCTCCATATACCAAGGTTTGCAAAGCTCCAAGGTAGAATCTCCCCAAGTCATTCCCTCCACTGAGGAAAAGTAAAAGCAAGGTCTTGGAGAGGAAAAGCCCACTTTCAAAAGAAGTCAAAACAGCAGGAAAACTCTTGCTGACCGGCTTGGCTCTTTTTCTGGTTTTCCGAAAAATTGATACCGATCAGCTGTTGGATTTGGCGGGTGAAATCCAGCTCATCTGGCTTATTCCTGCTGTTTTCCTATTTATCCTGAGCAAAGTTGCGACTTCCATCCGACTCAATCTATACTTCAAAGACATCGGCATTTACCTTTCAGAAAGCCAAAACTGGAGGCTTTACCTCATTGGCATGTTTTACAACCTCTTTCTTCCTGGAGGAATCGGAGGAGACGGATACAAGGTGTATTTGCTAAATAAACACTTCAAAACACCGGTAAAAAAATTAATTCAATCCGCTCTTCTGGATCGGCTAGGGGGGTTAATCGCCATTTTTTTCTTGCTATTTGTGCTCTTTCTTATGGTGGATATACAGCTTGATTTTTTGGAGAGCCGTCTTTGGAACGGGCTGATGATTGCTGGTTTGATTTTGACTATTCCTGCCTTTTGGTTGCTTCAAAAGTTCCTCTTCAGGGACTTCCTACCCTCCTTCTGGCCGGCTAATGCCTGGTCCTTTGCCGGGCAGCTCGCTCAGCTTTTCTGCGCTTGGTTTATCTTATTGGCATTGGGGATTTCCGAAAATATCCTCGCTTATCAACTGGTATTTTTACTTTCCTCCATTGTAGCCGTACTTCCTTTGACGATTGGCGGGGTAGGTGCAAGAGAGCTTGTTTTTGTCTATGCTCATACCTATGCAGGAATCGAGGAGACCGCCGCGGTAGCTTTCAGCTTGATTTTCTTTCTGATTTCGGCTTTAGTTTCCCTTTCTGGAACCTTTATTAAGGTTGATTTAGCTAAAAATCACAACTAGCTGTTTTCCAATCATTTTTACAAAAATCATCCTTGCAAATTTAAAATGTCATTTTAAATTTGCAAGGATGATTAAGAGATTACTTTTCAATAGACTTGGAGAATTGATGCCGGATTTTCCGGCTATTGCCATCTTGGGTTCAAGACAAGTGGGGAAGACTACGCTTGCTCAAGTTTTGGCAGAACAGGTTGATCAGGAGTCCATTTATCTTGATTTGGAAAGTCCAAGTGATCGATCCAAACTGACTGAGCCTGAGCAGTATTTTGAACTTCATGGGGGCAAGTTGATGATTTTGGATGAAATCCAACGGATGCCAGAATTATTTCAAGTGTTAAGAGGCATCATTGATCGCAGAAGGAAGAAGGGATTTCGGTCTTGTCAATTTCTGATTTTAGGATCTGCATCATTGGAATTAATCAGACAATCATCCGAAAGTCTTGCAGGTCGAATTGCCTATGAAGAATTGCCGGGCTTTACGATTTTGGAAATAGGAGATGAAGAAAAAAATCTTGAAAAATTGTGGCTTCGCGGTGGATATCCGGATTCTTTTCTGGCGAGTTCGGACAAGGCTAGCTTGACTTGGAGACAAAACTTTATCACCACTTATCTGGAGAGGGATATTCCGCAAATTGCCCAGTTTATGCCAAGCAGCCGTCTCAGAAGACTCTGGACAATGCTTGCCCATGAACAGGGGCAAATGATCAACCATTCCAAGTTTGGGGCAAGCCTCGATCTTAGCTCCCCTACGGTCAAATCTTATATGGATCTTTTGGAAGACCTGCTGTTGATTCGCTCCATTAGACCTTGGATGAGTAATGTAGGCAAGCGCTTGGTCAAAAGTCCCAAAGTATATATCCGAGACTCAGGCCTCACTCATGCACTTTTGCAAATCGGGACTATGGATAATCTATTGGCCCATCCGGTAGCAGGATTCAGCTGGGAAGGCTTTGTGATCGAGCAGCTACTATCGGTTTTGCCTAAAAATGCTGATTTCGGGTTTTACCGCACTTCAGCAGGTGCAGAATTAGACTTGGTCATTCAGATAGGGAGTCAGATTTGGGCAATCGAGATCAAGCGGACCCTCAGCCCCAAACTGTCGAAAGGCTTTTCTATCGCAGCTGAAGATGTGGAAGCGACTCATCGCTTTTTCATTTATGCTGGCAAAGAAGAATTTCCTCTTTCAGACAAGGTCTTGGCCACAGGAGTGACTGAAATGATGAAAAGGATAAATCTGCAAAGGGAAAATGGATAAAGTCCATTTTCCCTACCTTTGCCCAAAATCCCCAACCCATGACCCGATCCGAACTTTTCACCCAAATCCAGAAAAAATCCTCTTTCCTTTGCGTAGGTCTTGATCCGGATTTGGAGAAAATTCCCGCCCACTTGCTTTCGGAACCTGATCCTATTTTCAGCTTTTGCAAAGCCATCATTGAGGAAACAGCTGACTTTGCGGTAGCATACAAACCAAACATCGCTTTTTTTGAGGCTTTGGGAGCCAAGGGCTGGGAGACTTTGGCAAAAGTCGCTGAGATTATGCCAAATGACGTATTCACCATTGCGGATGCCAAGCGAGGGGATATTGGAAATACTTCCAAACTCTACGCAAAGGCCTTTTTCGAGTCCATGAAGTTTGATTCGGTGACTGTGGCACCCTACATGGGAAAGGATTCGGTAACGCCATTTTTAGAGTTTGAAAATAAATGGGTGATTCTTCTGGCCTTGACTTCCAATGCGGGTTCCTTGGATTTTCAGTTGATTGAGGACAAATCCGGAAAGCCACTTTATCAATCTGTATTGGAAAAAAGTCAGGAATGGGGAAGCCCGGAGAATCTCATGTATGTCGTTGGCGCTACCCGGGGCGAATTGATTGGAGAAGTGCGGAAAGTCGCTCCTAAACATTTCTTTTTGGTTCCGGGAGTGGGTGCACAAGGAGGAAGTCTTGCAGATGTAGCCAAGTATGGGATGAATTCCACCTGCGGTCTTTTAGTGAATTCCAGTCGGGGGATTATTTATGCTTCCGGGGAAAAGGACTTTGCAAAAGCTGCAAGAAATGAAGCGAAAAAGCTTCAAGAGGAAATGGAAAATCTCCTGAATAAGTATCTCTAAAGTCCTGTTTATTTTGGGGTTGACTCATTTATTTTTTCTCCCTAAATTCCATAAACTTTTAGTCAACTACTTTTATGAACTTCAGGGAAGACTTTTTACAGCTGGTCTGGAAGTATCAATACTTCGACCGTAAAGATCTACAAACCGTAGACGGTCAGCATTTGCAAATCCACAATGTAGGGTTTCACAACCAAGGAGAGGGACCAGACTTCCGAGATGCTTCTCTAGTCTTAGACGGAGTTACTTTCCATGGACATGTGGAAGTACACCGACTGGCATCGGAGTGGAAGCAACATGCCCACGGAGGAGACCCGGCTTACAATTCGGTCATCCTGCATGTAGTTTGGGAAAATGACCGGGAAGTATTTCGAAATGATGGCACACCAATGCCGACTCTGGAACTGAAAGGGAAGATTTTTTTGGAAATCTGGAGGAATTATGAAAATCTGCTCGATTTTAAATCTGACCTTCCTTGCGCACACGCTTTACAGGGTGTACCGGAAATCATCCGTTTTTCTGCCTTGGAAAAGGCTTTGGTAGACCGGTTGGTCGAAAAGTCCAAGCTTATCCTTTCCGTACTCGATCAGACCAAAGGAGACTGGGAGGAAACGGCCTACCGCTGGCTTTTTACCTGCTTTGGATTCAAGGTGAATTCACTCCCTATGAGTGAGCTGGCAGCTTTGGTTCCTTACAAAACCCTTCAAAAACACCGGACTCAAGTTTCAGCTCTGGAAGCTATGCTTTTAGGGCAAGCAGGACTTTTGCCCGAAAAATCGGAGGAGCCTTACGCCAAGCATCTGATTCGGGAGTATGATTTTTATCAGAAAAAGTTCAATTGGTCTCAAAAACTCACCCGGCAGCATTGGTCTTTTATGGGTGCCAGGCCCACCAATTTCCCCACCCTTCGAATCGCCCAGCTGGCTTCTATTTTGTCTCATGCACCCAACCTTTTGCAAGCCGTAATGGAAGACAGTCGGGAGTTTTCTGCTTTCAAAAAACTCCTCCAAGTCAAGCCCTCCGACTACTGGCAATATCATTACAATTTTGGCAAACCCTCTGAAAAAACAGCTTCCAGAGGTATTTCGGGGCAGGCTTTGGAGTTGTTGATCATTAATTTTGTCATTCCTCTGTGGTTTTCTTATGGTCGATATTTTGAGCAATCAGAGTGGCAGGAGCGCTGTTTTGACCTAATGCAGACCATTCCGGCGGAGAATAATTTCATCATCCGAAAATTCGCTGAGAAGTCCTGGAAAGCTGAAAATGCTTTTGATTCGCAAGGTATGATTGGACTGTTTCGAAGCTATTGCCAACCCCAAAAATGCCTCAGCTGCAAGGTTGGGCAAAGCCTGCTCAAGGGACAATCTAAGTGATTCATTGCGCAAGCGGGTGATTTGCCGTACTTTTGCAGGCCAAACTTCAATTAATTCATGGAAAATCCAGTGATTATTCTGGGGGCTAAAGGAATAGCCCACCCCGCCTTGGAAATTTTCAACAGTAATCAGGTTATTGTCTATGGCTTATTGGATGAGGACGAGGCACTTTACGGCACGGAAATCAACAATGTCCCGATACTAGGCCATACCGAAGACGATGGGTTTCTAAAGCTTATTGGTAAAAAGACAGAAGCTTTTGTGGCCGTTGATGATTCCAAATACAGGAAATTCCTGGTGGAGATGCTTCATGAGAGAAGAAAAGTCCAACCCGTCAATGCTATTCATCAGCGGGCCTATATTTCCACAGATGCTGAAATCGGGCACGGAAATTTCATCAATGCCCAAGTCACGGTAGGAGCTGGAGCCAAAGTGGGAAGTCATTGCATCTTCCACACCGGTGCGATTATTGATCATCAGGCAAAAATCGAAGACTTTGTCCAAATCGGTGCAGGTTCCATTATCAATGCTGAAGTGAACATTGAAGAAGGAGCATTTATCGGTTCGGGCGTGACTATCGTAGCCGGAGTGACCATCGGCAAAGGTGCCAGAGTGGGTGCTGGGTCAGTAGTGATTTCCTCTGTTGGGAAAAATGAAACGGTATTCGGAAACCCCGCTTCAAAAGTGAAATAATAGTAAGGTTTACGAATTTTGGGTTCCATTTCCTCAAATGCGTAAATCAAATATCATAAATCAAATATCCCCAAAACACCCTGCCGAAACAGGGCTCTAGTTATGGAAAACACACAAAACAAACCCTACAGCGTACTGCTGTACTACTGCTACGCGCAGATCGAAAACCCGGAAGAATACCGGGAAGAACACCACCTATTTTGCGTAGAAAACAACATCCGTGGTAGGATCATCATCTCTGATGAGGGCCTAAACGGAACTGTTTCCGGCCTTATCGAAGACTGTGAAAAGTACATGGCCTATGTCAAGTCGGACCCCCGATTTGCCAAGACCGAATTCAAAATCGATTATCACGACACGCACACATTTGCTAAAATCCATGTGCGCTACAAGCCGGAAATCGTACACTCATCCCTCCGCCATTTGGATCCAAATGTGAAAACCGGCAAGCATCTTGAGCCTGAAGAATTCAAAAAAATGAAGGATCAGGAAGACGTGGTGATTCTGGACGTTCGATCCAATTACGAGCATGAACTCGGTCGATTCAAAAATGCCATCACGCTGGATATCGACAACTTCCGGGATTTTCCTGAGAAAGTAAAGGAACTCGAGCACCTGAAAAATAAGAAGGTACTAACCTATTGTACAGGAGGAATCAAGTGCGAAAAAGCCTCTGCCTTCCTTTTGGAGCAAGGATTTGAAGATGTGTACCAGCTTCACGGAGGGATCATCAAATACGGGATGGAAGCCGGTGGAGAAGACTTCGAAGGCAAATGCTATGTCTTTGATAACCGAATCGCAGTGGATGTCAACAAGGTCAACCCAACCATCATCTCCACCTGTCATGTCTGCGGGACTGCCTCCGATCGCATGGTCAACTGTGCCAATCCAAGCTGCAACGAACACTTGGCTATCTGTGAAAAATGCGGTTGGGAATTGGAAGGTGCTTGTTCGGTAGAATGCAAAGAACACCCGGAAAAGCGACCTTACGACGGCACCGGCTACTACCAAAAAAACACCAACGGATACAATCCTTACAAAGGACTTCATCGTAAGCCAAACAAAGACCTTATCCAAAAACTCCATGGAGAATCAGCCAATTCCTGCGTCTGAACTGATCATCAACCCTGACGGGAGTATTTACCATTTGCATTTGAAGCCAGAACACCTGGCTTCAACTGTTTTTACCGTAGGCGATCCGGACCGTGTTCCCTTGGTTTCTCAATATTTTGATCAGATTGATTTCAAAACTCGCAAACGCGAATTTGTAACCCATACTGGATGGAAGAGTGGAAAACGGGTAACCGTGATGAGTACAGGAATGGGAACCGACAACATCGAGATCCTGATGACCGAGCTAGATGCCTTGGTCAATGTGGACTTGGAAACCCGACTGATCAAACCTGAAAAAACCAGTCTTCAAATCATTCGAATAGGCACATCTGGCAGTATGCAAGCGGACTTGCCTGTGGGAACGATGTTGGCCTCTGAGATTGGAATCGGAATGGATACGCTGATGGCTTACTATCCAGAATTGGATGAGGGTCAAAGCATCGCAAAAGCCATTCAGGCTGAGCTAAACTTGTCCTTTTTGCCTTATCAGGCCTCAGCTTCTTCCCTCCTTCTAAGCAAGCTTGATGAGGAGGTAGTAAAGGGAGTGACACTGACCTGCCCGGGCTTTTATGCCCCCCAGGGAAGAGAGGTGAGACTCAAGCCGAGATTTGACCGGATGATTGAGCGGCTTTCTGCTCTGAATTTGGAAGGAAAAAGGCTCACCAATTTTGAAATGGAAACTGCTGGATATTATGCCATGGGGGCTCTGCTAGGACATGAAATGCTGAGTTTGAATGCTATAGTGGCTAATCGCCCGCTTAAAAAGTTTGATAAGGAGGCTGAAAAATCCATAGATCGGTTGATCCAGGCAGCGCTCAAGTTGCTCGTCTAAAAAGTCATCACCCTTACGCTAGATATCTGCTGGTAGGAGTGACTTTTTCCAGACTAAAGTCCTCCCACTCATGGTAATCTATATTTTGGACCAAATAGGCCAAGAGATCTGCACACTCTTGTTTACATAGATAGATGCCGAAAAGGCCTTTTTGCTTGTCTACGCAAAAGGTTCTCTTGCTGTCAAATATCTTAATTAGATCTGCCCAGGAGCCCAATACCAATAATTCGTCCTGATTTTTTACGGTCTGAATAATTTTAAATGTCCCGTTTAGAGAAGAAATGTTCATGGCTAAAAATGAGTTATTACTCTTGTAAAAGTAAAGACAAGCATCTCCTGTCTCAATACGTATAATCACGTATTTTTCGACTTCACATCTCTTTTTTTGAATTTTATCCTATGATATCCCGATTTCTCTGAGCCCAAAGAAGCAAAGAATTGTGCTTTTTCTCCAGATTCAGCTTTGAAATCACATTGCTCCTGTGCTTATCAACAGTCCTTTCAGAGATGAAGAGTTTGTCCGCGATTTCCTTGGAGGATAGCCCATCAGCAATTAGGCGGAGAATCTTGGTTTCTGAGGGCGTTAATGGCTCGGAAAGCTCCTTCAAAGGTTGTTTTCGATCATTTTCCCAAATTTTTTCACTAAAAAACTTTCCCCCTTTTTTAATGATGCTGATAGCATCTGTCAATTCTCCCAAGGCAAACTCTTTCAAAATATAACCTGAAAACTGAAGTTCCTTGGCTTTCTGAAGAATGAAAAGCTCTTTGTGAAGAGTCAATAGAATCTTTTTTGTCGACAGACCGAGCTCATTCATTTTCTCTCCTACTTCGAGACCAGTCATTCCGGGCATTTCCAAATCCATCAGAACAATTTCCGGTTTCAATTCCAAAACCTTTTCCAGCAACTCTTTTCCATCACTGGCTGTGGCCAAAACATGAAGCCCCAAGTCCTGAAGAAAATCTTTTAATCCTTTCAACAGAATCGGATGATCATCTGCGATGATTATGGTAGTGATTGACTCAGGCATAAACCGTAAATGTAAATTGACTCCCCTTCCCCTTTTCGCTGCTTACCTTCATTATCCCCTGAATAGCCGCAGTTCGCTCCTTTAGGGTCTTTAATCCCAAACTCTGGAAGTCGTGGTACCTCTCTGAAAAATCAAAGCCCTTTCCATTGTCTTCGATTTTTAGCTGAATTTCATTTTCCTTTTGGCCGAGACATACCCGAATTGCAGTAGCCTCCGCATGTTTGAGAATATTATTCAGACATTCCTGCAAAATCCGGTAGAGGTGGAGTTCCTGCACCTTGGTGAGAGAGTCATCCAGCTGATCAATCTCAGCGCTGACAAATAGCTCTGTTTCCCGGTCTATCTGATCCAAAAGCTGCTCTGTAGCTTTGGACAAGCCCAATTTCTCCAACTGCATGGGATGAAGAGACCTTGCAATCGCCCGCAACTCAGAAATAGCCGTATCCAGCATTTCCCCTGTATTTTCGTCTCGGCTAAGGGCTACTCTGTTTTTGATCAAAAGGAGACTTTGGCCCAAGCCATCATGCAAATCCTTGGATATTCGTTTTCTTTCCTCTTCTTGACTGATGAGCAACTCATGGGAAAATCTTTCCTGAAGTTTTTTCTCTTTTTTGGCTTGCTGAAGGCTTTTAGTCAAAAATCCCCCACCTCCTACAATAAGCAATCCACCGATTACGAACAGAAACAAGCGGGTTCTTGCTTCGGATTTGAGACTGACCTCTTCCAATTCCCTGGTTTTGTCCAGAATTTCCCTTTCTTTCTTCTCTGTCTCATAGAGCGTCTGATAGTAGGCAAATGTGGTGGTTTTATTCGCTGAGTTGAGGGAATCTTTAAAGCTGTTTAAGTTCTTCCAGGTGGCTGCGGCCTCCTTCGTTCTACCAAGATCCTCATAAGTTTGAGCCACTATCTCCATGCCTCGGATAATGTGGTCCATATCATTGGTAGGTTTGACTTTTTTCAAGTAGGCGATAGCCAGTTGATTAGCTTCTTCAGTTTTTCTTTGGTTTCTCATTAACAAAGCCTCCGTATAGAGCCAAGAGGGATTGTTTTCGAGAAATTGCGGAACGGAGGGGATCAGCTCCTTTGCCTTTTGATAATAGGAAAGTTGCTGTTGAATATCCTCTTTTTTCCCAAAATAGTTAGCAAATGCAATAGTAAGCATAAGGTCAAAATAGGGCCTCTCAGGCTCTAGAGGCCTCATTTCTTCAATTTGGAGAAGTGTGGCCAATTGTTCATCGTATCGGTTTTGCTTTCGCAAATCCTCTGCTCGATTGTAAAGCTGGATTCCGATTTCCCCAGACTCATTTGATTCCCGATAGGCTTCAATCAAGGTCTCTCTTATCTTATCGGCTTCTTCATAAATGCCAAAACGGCTAAAAAGAATGGCCATCCCTCCAGTCACATAGTTTACATAGTCTTTATCATCCAGCAACTCATAGATATCTCTGGCTTGCTGGTACTTTTCCATCGCATTGAGCAAATCTCCCTGGTAATCATAAGCTTGACCGGCAAAAAACTCTGCATCCGCAACAAATATTGAATCCCCGGGTCCAAATCGTGAGATAGATTCCTGGTAATAATAAATGGCAGAATCAAATCGGGAAAGGTTAAAAAAAGCGCCCCCTAGTTTGAGGTAAACATTTCCTTTGACCCGGGAATCCTGAATTTTTTCTTCTTGGGATGCGGCTTCCTTCAGAAACTTAATTTTCTCCTCTACAGATTGTACTCCTGGGGATTGGGAGTGAAAAAAAGCAACCGCCCAGCTTCCAAACTTATCCTTATCATCCAGTTTTCGGGTCAATTCCAAAAGCCTTCTCAAGTAAACTCCAGAAAGAGAATCTTCTTCAGGAGTCTCCTGATAAAGCATTTCGAGAGTAGAAAGCTCCTCTTGGCTAGTAAGATTACCTCCTTCCAAAACTTGTTCTAAGCTGTCTCTTTTTTGGGCAAAAACAGCAGCTAGAGGAGCAAAAAAAAGGCAGCAAATAAAAAGTTTGATATTATTCAATTGCATAGTTAAAGATATCAATTGAAATATAGGAAAACAGATTTTTTAACTCAGCAGCTAAAAAAAGGTTACTTTCAACCTCATTCCAGCAAATTTATTCGGAGAAGTATCCTTATTAATTCCAATCAATGTCTCCAAGCCTTGCCTACGTGATCGAAGAGTTGAAGAATCACTCTTTCCCCGAAAAAGCTTCTTTCTTTCCCAAATTTTTTAAAGCTTTCCCAGGAGGATACGGAGAAGGAGATCTCTTTTTGGGAGTCAAAGTACCCCATCAGCGAAAAGTGGCAAAAAAAGTTTATCGATTTATCGAATTGGATGAGCTTTCAAAACTGATTCAACACCCCTACCATGAGGTCCGTCTCACCGGACTTTTGGCCTTGGTCTATCGGTATGAAAAGACCAAGTCTGAAGCGAATCAAAAGGATTTGGTGGACTTTTACCTTTCCCATTTGGACTATGTCAATAACTGGGATTTGGTGGATAGCTCTTGCCATCACATTCTTGGTCATTTTTACCGGAAGCAGGACAAATCCCTTTTTTACGAATTGGCTGATTCCGGTCACCTTTGGAGGCAGAGAATAGCAATGATCAGTAGCTATTTTTGGATCAAAAAAGGAGAGTTTGCCGATGCCTTGGCCTTAGCCGAAAAGTTAAAAAACCATTCCCACGACCTGATGCATAAGGCGGTTGGCTGGATGCTTCGGGAGATCGGTAATCGGGATTTTGAGGTAGAACTGGGGTTTTTGAAAGAACACTACCAAACTATGCCTAGGACGGCTTTGCGTTATGCGATTGAGAAGTTTCCTGAAGAATTAAGGCAGGATTTTTTGAAGGGAAATATCTAGAAATACGTTTGAAATAGACTCCGCTTCGCTTCGTGAAATACTATTGAAATAAGAACTTCGATACTTTTGATACCTTCCAAAAGTGCAATATTACGCCTGACGCAGGAAGACTTATTTCTACAGCATTTCCACTGTATTTCACTTTTATTCAATCCCTTCCAATTCACTCAGTTCCAACCAAGCCAGTTCCAATTCTTCCAATTCTCTGTCGATGGCTTGCAGACGATTGGTCCAAGTCATCAATTGATCCATATCTGAGGTACCGGCAGCGATTTGATCCGTGATCTTGACCTTTTCCTCTTCAAGCTTGGCGATGGTCTCATTGATTTTTTTGAATTCTTGCTTTTGCTTATAGCTAGCTTTTGCCTTCGAAGTAGACTCAGATTTCACGACACTTGCTTCTTGCTTCTCGCTTCTTGCTTCTTCGGTCTTGATACTTGAGTCTTGATACTTGATACTGTTTTCTTTTTCCCATTCCCTGAAATCGGTATAATTCCCTGGAAAATCCCGAATCACTCCCTCTCCTTCAAAGACAAACAAGTGCTCCACCAGTCGATCCATAAAGTATCTATCGTGCGACACAATGATCAGGCAGCCTGGAAAATCATCCAAAAACTCCTCCAGAATATTCAAAGTCATCAAGTCCAGATCATTGGTCGGTTCGTCGAGGATGAGGAAGTTGGGATTCTTAATCAAGACCATAAGCAACTGCAATCTGCGCCGTTCTCCTCCACTCATCTTTCCGATCGGAGTAAACTGCTGCTTGGGAGGAAAGCCAAACTGCGTCAAAAACTGACTCACGGTGATCGTCTGTCCTTTGTCCAGTACCACGACTTCTGCCACTTCCTTGACCACATCAATCAACCGTTTTTCCTCATCAAATCGGTCCTCTTCCTGACGATAGTAGCCAAAAGCAGTCGTTTGACCAGCTGTTACTTTTCCAGAATCCGGATCAAGAAGTCCGGTGATCATTTTGAGAAAAGTCGTCTTTCCAGCACCATTTGGCCCGACTATCCCCACACGATCTTTCTTTTTGAAAATATAAGAAAAGTCTTTTATGAGGGTTTTGTCATCGAAAGACTTGCTGATTTTATCAATTTCGAGAATCTTATTTCCAAGCCGTTGTGTCGAAACAGTTAACTCAATATCCCGCTCCTCGCGCTTGGTAAAGGCCTTTTCCTTGGTTTCTTCGAAAGCATCCACCCGATACTTGGCCTTGGTGCCTCGGGCCTTGGGCTGTCGGCGAATCCAATCGAGTTCTTTTTTGTATAGGCTTTTTGCCTTTTCGATTTCAATATCTTCAATCTGAAGTCGCTCAGCTTTTTTATCCAAAAAGTAGCCGTAGTTGCCTTGGTAACGGTGGATTTTCCCTTGATCAAGTTCCAGAATTTCGTTGGTCACTTTATCCAAAAAGTACCGGTCGTGGGTGACCATAAAGATGGACAGGTTGGCCTTAGCTAAATAATCTTCCAGCCACTCGATCGTCTCCAAATCCAGATGGTTAGTAGGTTCGTCGAGCAGGAGCAAGTCCGGCTTCTCCAAAATGGCTTTGGCCAAAGCCACCCGCTTGCGCTGACCCCCCGAGAGGTTGCCCACAGGAAGCTCGGTGTCGTGAAGACCTAACTTTCCTAAAACCTCTTTCACCTGATATTCAAAATCCCAAGCCTGAAGCGCATCCATTTTCTCGAACAGTTTAGCCATCTGAGCGGAATTGTCGATGCCACGCTCGGAGTCCAACATGGCTTTGTGGTAGTCCTCAATCACACGCAGTACCTCTGAATTGCTCTGGTCAAAAATGGTCTGATAAATGGTCAGATTGGATTCAAAAACCGGATTCTGATGCACATAAGCAATCTTCACGGAGTTGTTAATTGCCACTTGGCCAGTATCAGGGATTTCCTGACCCATGATGATTTTCATCAGCGTGGACTTTCCCGCCCCGTTGATTCCCACTAAGGCGATTTTTTGACCTTGGGAAATACCGAAAGAGATATTTGAAAAAAGCTTCCGTTCCCCGAAAGCTTTGCTGAGATTTTCAACCGAAAGGTAATTCATGCCGCAAAAGTAAGGGAATTACTCTTGAAACACGGTAGAAATACAATCGAAATAGGGCCTCCTTTATCAAACGAAAAAACTATGGAAAACTCCTTATTTAAGGCTATAAGTATTTCACCGACCGTAGGGAGGTTTATTTCTACTGTATTTCGCAAAGCATATTTATTTTAGTCCCATGAAAACCATCCACGACATCCTCAAACTCGGCGATCCTAGACTCTACGAAGTATGCGAACCAGTCCTGAAATCAGACCTCACTTTGGTACCGGAATGGACTCAACAGCTGCACGAAGCTATGGAAGACATCCGTCGGGTGTATGGATTTGGCAGGGGAATCGCCGCACCGCAATTGGGGATCATGAAACGGATGTTTTACCTGAATTTGGATCGTCCATACATCATTCTCAATCCGGAATTGAAAGTACTCAGCGAGGAGCTTTTTGAGCTTTGGGATGATTGCATGAGTTTTCCCAATCTACTGGTGAAAGTAAAGCGCCACCAAAGCCTAACCTTGGAATACTTGGATGAAAACTGGGAAAAGCAAAGCTGGACGGTAGAAGGTGCGGTCTCAGAACTCATTCAGCACGAATACGATCACCTTGACGGAGTGCTGTGCACCATGCGGGCTATTGATGAGAAGAGCTTTAAGTGGAAGGGATAGAGGGAAATATGATTGAAATACAATAGAAATAGATCCGACTTCGTAGGATGAAATATCAATTATCGGCTCATTTTTCTAAGAAATAGAGTTCAAAATCAGATAAAATTGAGCCGTATTTAATCGATTTTTTGAAATTTTTGAGCCGATCTGATCTCAGGGTTTCATTTTTTTACGGAGCGAAGCGGAGTGTTTTTCAATTGTATTTCAACTGTATTTTCATTGTATTTCCCTTCTCCTATCTTTATCCCATGAACTTCCCGACCCTTTCCGATATCCGAGCGGCACATGCCCGCATTCAGCCCTTTATCCATCGCACGCCCATCTTGACTTCCTCCGCGATCAATGAAATTGCAGGCTGTGAGATCTTTTTCAAATGCGAAAATTTCCAAAAAGTCGGTGCCTTCAAAGCCCGAGGCGCTGCCAATGCGGTCATGAAACTCAGCCCTGAAGAACGAGCTAAGGGTGTGGCTACGCACTCTTCGGGAAATCATGCAGCCGCCCTCGCCCGAGCCGCAAGCGTGGCGGGAATTCCTTCCTATATCGTGATGCCCTCCAATGCGCCCGAGATCAAAAAGAAAGCAGTCAAAGGCTACGGAGGAGAGATCATCGAATGCGAACCCAATCTCAAAGCCCGGGAAACTACCCTCGAGGCAGTCGTAGATCGTACAGGAGCCACTTTTATCCCTCCTTATGATTTTATGGATGTGATCGAGGGTCAGGCCACCTGTGCCTTGGAACTTCTAGAAGATCAACCTGATTTGGAAATCGTCATGGCACCTGTCGGAGGAGGAGGGCTTTTGGGAGGAACAGCTCTGACAGCTCACTACTTGAATCCAGAGATCGAAGTTATCGCCGGTGAACCTGCCGGAGCGGACGATGCCTATCGCTCTTTTCATGCTGGACATATTATTCCACAAACCGGGCCCAACACCATCGCTGACGGACTCTTGACTTCATTGGGTAAGCTCAACTTTGAGTTGATTCAACACTATGTCGATGATATGCTGCTAGCCACTGACCCGCAGATTATCGATGCCATGCGATTGGTCTATGAGCGGATGAAGATCGTGATCGAGCCCTCCTGCGCGGTTCCCTTGGCAGCCTTATTGGCAAATAAAGACCGATTTGCTGGCAAAAAAGTCGGAATTATCCTTTCTGGTGGCAATGTGGATTTAGGGAAGTTGCCGTTTGATTGAATACTCTTTTAAAAAAAAGAAATTTAGAAAAGTGGTAAGCACTAAAGGAATGCCCAAAAACATCAAACCACCAGCATTTTGCCCCCATCTTTTTGAAACCAAGAATAACCAAAATCTAGAAATAGAAAAGGCCCAAATCTCTCGAATTGGGCCAATCATTTACCAAACTCTCAGGAAAAACCTAGTAATTCTTCGTAAACACACTCCCAAGAATCTGATTGTCTCACAAATACTTTCAGCTTAATTTCACTGTTTAGTTCAAAAGTTTTTTGTTCCAAAACAATCCCATAAAACTCTTGATTTTTCCCCTTTAATAAGATGGGATACGAGTAAGAATAAATGGTCTTTTTAGGTATAAAACCTTGGGCTTTATATAGCTTTTCCTTGCAAGAAAGTTTATCCAATTCGATTTTTAAGGTGGCTTTGGATGCTAAAATATGTTCAATTTTTTCTTTGTCTTTTTGAGTCAAAGAGCTATCTAAATCAAAGGTTTGAAATCCTCCTCTTGAATTAATATTTTTTGTAGGTAAATCTGAATAAGAATCAAAACCCCAGTCTTTCCAGATAAGTGACTCTTCGTCTATTAATATATTATTATTTACCCCGCAGGAGAGATAGTTGATTAAATCATATTCGCTAGAATTTTTGCATTGCATTACTCCAAATCCAAGTAGGATCGAGTTAACAAGGATCAGTTTTAGCATCACTATTATTAACATATTCATTTATTATATTATTATGAATTCTAATCCGCTCACTTTCAGAAGGCACTAAAACTTTATAGGACTCAAACCATACATATTGGTTATTGCTTGAATTGAAACTTTTTGCAGATAATCCTCCCCATGCTATTTCCTTAAAGTAACTGGAAGGGATATTACTTGCCCCCCCATTTGCAAGGTGCCATTGTTCGAGTGAGTACCCAATTGCATCCACATACTGAGCCATAAAATTATGGTGAATATCTCCAAGATCTAATCCTACTGTTAAAGCATAATTCATTAACCCGTTTTGTATTACTCCTTCCTCCAAAGGAGCACATCCTACATACAATAAATATGCATGAACAATTTCATGAAGAATGGTTCTAGCTATAGATAATTTTGTTGCAGTCTCCAAATAATTATTATTTAGATTAATTGTTACTTCATTTTTCCCCGTATAAATGTTGAACTTAATATCTCGATCAGTAGAATTACTTATATTTGAGTTTTTAATTATAAACTCAAAACCATTGGCATTGTCTAATAAATCAATAATTTCATTCATTTGATTTAATTGACCAATGCTAGATCTTAATTTTGAAGTTTTTAATACATTTTTTAGGATCGAACTTGCGCAGGGATTTGAAAGGTGGTTTAAAATAGTGGTTGTTGGATTATTAATTATCGGTACATTATAATCACAATCAGTGCAGCCTTCATTTCCATTCGCAAACTCATAATAGAATTCTCCATCAATATTTATTGCTCCAGGAGGAGGATTATTATCCATTGAACCAGAACAAATTACTTCTACAATAGTGATTGAATGAAGAGTTACTCCAAGCCCTAGAGGATCATCATCAGCCGGACCTGGGGAACTACTTGTCCAAACAACTTCTCTAGTGATTTGTCGGCAATCACTTAGAACACGAGAACTTAAATTACCCGGAGTCCCAAACCTATTTGTTTGGGCTATTTGCCCTTCATTTATTTGGAATCCTATAAAATGATGTTCATCGTAGGTGAAAATATCAATTTGGCCAGACCAATATTGGTTCAGTCTATTGAACGAGATATTTTTCATTTTTCCAATAGAATACTCATCATTAGGAAAGTATCTCGCAATCAATGGATCAAATCTATCCTCAGTCGGATGTTTGATAAAAATTATATTTTGAACTACAAAATTGGCTGGATTTTGGTTAGGAAAGCTATCTAGCATACTGGCGGGGAAATATTTGGTTGCATTTTCCAAGCTTACTTCAAATACTTCCCTTCCATCTGGAAAATAGTAATGATGAAACTTGTTCCAGTCTGGTTCTTTTTCAAAAAAAGGAAGGATAAGTTCTTGGGATTCTGTCCGATAGTTGGAACCCTGTTCAGGAAGCCGGAGTTTAGTTTTGTTTTCTTCAAACCAAGTCTTAACCTTGGCGAGCTGATTGATTTCAGTTATCTCGATTTTAGGCGCCTCTGGCTCTGGTATACAAGAACTAAGAAGCAAATTCAAAGTGATCAAGAGCGCTAGAAAACCTAAAAATCCGGATCTACCTACTTTTTTGTACTGGGGGGGGGGGCAAAAGTGTTTTTCATAAAATAATGTTAGATTAATAATTAAAAGATTTCATAATGTAAAAATTACCTCAGTAACTCACAAACTGAAACTAAAAAAATTAAAGCCCAAATCTCTCGACTTGGGCCCATTTTCAGATTTCATACTTTATACTTCTTCATTTACTTCTTGCTTTCCGCCACTGCATGATGCGCAGCTCTTGCAGCAAAAGCCATATAGGTCAAAGATGGATTTTGAGTAGAAGTAGAAGTCATGGAAGCTCCATCCGTCACATAGACATTCGGCACGGCATGAAGTTGATGGTTGGCATTGAGTAGGGAGGTTTTTGGATCCTTACCCATTCGTACCCCGCCCATTTCGTGAATGTCCAAGCCAGGTGCCTGCTTGCTGTCGCTGGATTGGATATTGGTAAATCCAGCTTTTGTAAACATCTCGGTCATCTGCTCGATGTAGTCCTTAACCATTTTCTCATCATTCTCATCGTAATCCACGCTGATGCGAAGTTGCGGCATTCCCCATTCGTCTTTCAGATTGGGATCGAGGGCGACAAAGTTAGATTCCTTAGGAATCGTCTCCCCCATCATGTGCGAACCCACTCTCCACGGACCGTACTTATCCGGATTGAGGAGGCTGTTTTTCAAGTCCATTCCGATACCGCTGGTATCCGGACCTACCCCACGGCTGGCAGAGAATCCTGCAGCATAGCCTCGAAGGAAGTCCGTCTCCTGCTTGTACACGTTTCGGAATCTTGGGAAATACCCGCTGGTTGGTCTACCGCCTGAAGTGGTGTATTCGGAATGTCCCTCGTATTCACCCGAAACTCGAGCTCTGTAATTATGGAAAGCGACGTATTTACCCAAAAGCCCATTGTCATTTCCAAGTCCATTCGGGAATCGATTGGATGTCGAATTCAGCAAAATCGCATTGGTGTTTAATGCCGCTGCATTGACAAAGATCACATCGGCATAAAACTCTTCCGTCTCTTTGGTCAAACGGTCAATGATACGAACGCCGGTAGCTTTTCCTTTTTCCTCATCATAAATCACGGAGTGAACCACTGCATCAGGGCGGATGGTTAGATTACCCGTCTTCAAAGCCCAAGGAATGGTCGAGGAATTGGAGCTGAAATACCCCCCGAATGGACAACCACGTTGGCAGAGGTTTCGGTTTTGGCAAATGGCCCGACCTTGCTGCGCATAGTATTCCGCATTGCCGTGAATGTGTGCACAGCGGGCAGAGATCATGTGACGGTCATTGCCGTAGTGCTTTTTGAGTTGCTCCGCAAAGTATTTCTCCACCACATTCAGCTCATAACCCGGTAAAAACTCCCCATCCGGAAGGTGAGCGATGCCGTCTTTGAAGCCTGAAACTCCGGCAAATTTCTCCACATGGCTGTACCACTTTTCGATGTCTTTGTACCGAATCGGCCAATCCACAGCAAATCCATCCCGTGCCGGACCCTCAAAATCAAAATCAGACCAACGCTGCACCTGTCTTGCCCAAAGGAGGGATTTTCCTCCCACCTGATAGCCCCGAATCCAGTCAAAAGGTTTCTCCTGCACGTAAGGGTGATCGGTGTCTTTCACAAAAAAGTGCATCGCATCCTCACGGAAAGCATAGCATCGGCTGATGACTGGATTAGCTTCCTGAATCTCCTGAGGAATCTGATTCCGATGAGGAAATTCATAAGGAAGCATATTCGTAGTGGGATAATCTACATTGTGCTCCACGTTGCGGCCGCGCTCCAGCATAAGGGTTTTTACTCCCAAATCGCAAAACTCTTTGGCAGCCCAAGCACCACTGATGCCCGAACCGATGACGATGGCTTGATAGGTTCGCTCCTGTTTGCTTCGGATATTCAGATTAGCCATTGATGCGAGGTTTTTGAAGGTCAGAGATTAGCACGGCGCCATTGTATTCGCCGGGAATAAGGGAGTAAGGAATGATTTCAGTTTGGATGTACTCGGAAGCCATATAGCCTTGGATGGTAAATCGCTTGGTGGAATTGACAAAGTAGGCGATGGCTGCTTTTCGCTTGCCCTCCTCGGTATCATCCCCTTCCAATTTGGCGGCATCGAGGATCAGCTGCTCTTTTTCTTTCACAGAAAGGGCTTCATATTTTTTGCCTAGCGTTTGATTCACATAATCCGGGAAAGCCGATAAACCAGCGGTGAATTTCTCCTGATTTTCCTTGGTAAAGCAGTCATTGACCATGACCAGGATAAAATCAGCTACATCCAGATCCAAGGCCCCTTTGATCTCCCCTGCAGGGATTATGGTATCAGAAATGGCTCCGAGAAGGGCTTTTTGGGAAGCAGTAACTTTGAGTTTTTGGTACGCGGCGAGGATGTCTTCTTTACTGAAATCGCAGGAAGGAATCAGGGCAAGTCCTCCGGAGATCAGCGCAATATGCCGCAAAGCATGACGTCGGTTCATAATTAAGGAAATAGATAGATTGGGTTTAAAGCATTTGAAGCTAGAAAGTAGGGATTTTATGGAAAAATCCCTACCTGAATTTGACGAGAAGCGGCTTATCGGGTGATTATTCCAAACTCTCCGTAGGTTGCCGGATTTCCGTCTGTAGTCCGAAGTGCCTTCAGCTTGGCAAATCGTGCCTTAACCACATCCAGCCGAATCATCTGTTCGATCGGGCTATTCTGGATATTGGCAAATTCCCCCCGGGCAATCTGAATCCAATTTTTCCCATCGTTACTTACTTCCAAGGCATACTCTGCGATGTAACCGGTTGGGTATCTGGCTTGCATAGGCAGATAGATAAATCCTTTCAAGTCCACTTCTTGACTTAAATCGATTGTCAAATCATTGGTTTTGGATGTCCAATAAGAATTGGGCCGCTCGTCGATGGCTCGAATGGCTAAAGAATCGGATGACATGACTTTCCAACTCCCTTTGGCCAAGTCAAAATCCATTCGGGCAGGATCGGAAGATTTACCTGATTTGGGATCGAATACAATCGCATGAACCGTAGTTGGCTGAACAACTTCAAATTCTCCCAAATAGGCATTTTCACCTGATTTTGGAGTGCTTCCATCAGTGGTAAAATAGATTTCCAAATCACTCTCAGGAGCTTCTATGCTGACTTTCCCTGCAGGAGTTCGGGTAATCTTGGGAGGAAAAAGCAAAGCCGGAGCAGAGTAAACCCCGATCTCGGAAATCACGGGAATCCCTTTTCCATCCAGGAAATTGATGCGGATTTTCTGTGCTTTGGTATCAGAAAATCTCAAAATCCGCTTGTAACCTATCGTCGTGCCTTCTGCGATTTTTTCCCAGTTTCCGTTTACCTCTTTTTCCAGGGAAAAAGCTTTCACGCGTTGCCCCAGATTCACAAACTCCTGGATCAAGAGCCGGTTGAAGGAAACTGATTTTCCAAAATCCAGCTCTACCGAAGCCTGCATCTCACCATCGGGAATCGTCCAATAAGTATTGAAATCCCCATCGCTAAGATTCTCCGCTTTATAACCTTTCCCTCGGTCTGAACTTGCTGTAAAGGTTGCTTCTGTGGCAAGATTGACCGCAAAGTCTTCCTTAATCTTGGCGGCCATTTTCAAGATCGCTTCTTCGTCTTTTTCATGAATCAACCCTCGAGTATCTACCGGGAAATTGATGAGCAAAGAGCTGTTTTGCCCGATGCTTTTGTAGTAAATCTCCATCAGTTCGGGCAGTGTTTTCACCTTGTGATCCTCATAGGCATGGTAGTACCATCCCGGACGGATGCTTACATCAGACTCGGTAGGCACCCAGTGGGTTCCGTTTTCCTGACCTGTGGCCCATCGGTCAAAATCCTGCATTCCGGCATAAACTGAATCCCGCATGAGATTAGACCAAGTAGTCTCGTAAGCGAATCCATGCTCATTTCCCACCCAACGCACATCGGGGCCCGCATCGGAAAACATCATAGCATTGGGTTGCAGCTCTCGAACAAGCGCTTGGGTAGTCGGCCAATCGTAATAGCTGAATTTATCGACTTTTCGCTCCTCATTTGCCCCGCCGTACCAGCCTGTTCCTCCATTGGCCCCGTCAAACCAGACCTCGTAGATTTCTCCATAATTGGTCAGTAACTCAGTCAGCTGATTGCGCATGTAGGTGATGTACTCGGGCTTGCCATAGTCAGGGTGATTGCGGTCCCAAGGGGAATAGTAAATCCCGACTTTGAGCCCATATTCCCGACAGGCATCTACAAATTCTTGAATCAAATCCCCCTTTCCATCCCTCCAAGGACTGTTTTTCACTGAATGTTCGGTGTATTTGGATGGCCAAAGGACAAATCCATCGTGGTGCTTGGCCGTGATGATCAGCCCTTTCATTCCAGCTTCTTTGGCAATTCGTGCCCATTGCCTTGCATCCAAGGCAGTGGGGTTGAACTGCTCCGGTTTTTCATCTCCAAAGCCCCATTCCCGATCGGAGAAGGTATTCATGTTGAAATGAACAAAGCCGTAAAACTGCAGCTCCTGCCAGGCGATCTGACGCTCGGTAGGAATGGGTAAAATGGGTTCTGGAGGGGCGGCTTTTTCGGCACAAAAACTCAATCCAAGCGCTAAAAGTGGCCAAGCGTACTTCTTCATAATTGGGAAATTAAGCTTAAAACCTACCGATTTTGCTTGGGAATCAAAAACAAAAATTGACCACCGGGTAGGTTTGGAAACCTTTGCACAGAAAATCGGCTTTTGTCTAAGTCTTTCCTTGTAATTTTCCTTCATGAAAAAAGCATTCACCCTACTCTTTTTCCTGATTTCTTTTGGGCTACAAGCTCAAATCCAACTCAAAATCACCGATCAGATCAGCGGACTTCCTCTGGAAAATGTCCGGGTAAAAGCAGACAAAACCATTCAAAGAACCAACGCATCGGGCATCGTCTCTTTTCCGGGAGAAAACCTGAAAATCTCCTTCGCCTTGGAAGGCTATGAAAGCTTGGAACAATCTTTTTCCAGCGGAGAGTTTGAGGTGCAACTGATCCCAAGCGTGCTCAATCTTTCTGCAGTAACCGTGACTGCATTCGAATCCGAGCGTCCTCTTTTGGAGCAATCGGCAGCCGTGGTCCGAGTTTCAGAACGGGACTTTAGTCGCTTCAATGAGATTTCTCCTGTCAACGCGTTCAATCAAAAAGCAGGGGTCAGAATCGAAGAGCGGGCACCGGCCAGTTATCGGGTTTCGATCAGGGGTAGTTCGCTTCGATCACCTTTCGGAGTGCGAAATGTGAAAGTCTATTGGAATGAGGTGCCTTTTACCTCACCCGATGGGACTACGGCTTTAAATCTGTTGGATTTGTCCAATATCCGTACCTCGGAAGTGATCAAAGGACCTTCCGGCAGCATTTATGGTGCAGGAAATGGGGGAGCCATTTCACTGTATAGTCAGCCGAATTTGGCAGAAAACCGCATTTCCACCGATTTTTTAGCTGGAGATTTTGGGCTTTCACGATTTCGATTGGGAATTTCCCAGCAAGTGGGAGAAGGTGGGATCGAAGCTTCTTTTGTCAGTCAAAAATCGGATGGCTATCGGGAGCACTCTGCAGTAGACCGTCAGGTATTTCAGTTGGGGGGATTTTTTCCGGTTTCCGAAAAGCAGGAAATCCGCACCCAACTCTTGATTTCAGACCTCGATTACCAGATTCCCGGAGCGCTCAATGCAGACCAATTGGCGGAAGATCCAACCCAAGCCCGCCCGGGTTCGGTCAACCAAAACAGCTCTATTTCCCAACAGGCAATCTTGCTTTCTTTGGGGCATTTATACCGATTTTCAGAGAAAACGAGCAACAACACGACGATCTATCTCAACACCAACAATTTCGAAAATCCATTCATCCTGGATTATAAAAAGGAATTGGGCTTTGGGTATGGACTCCGTACCAAATTCACTCATGAGGGCAGATTGGGCGAAAAAGCGCTTCGCCTGATTGCCGGGGCGGAATACCAAAATGGAATCACAGATGCCCAAAACTTCGGCAACCGCAACGGAGTGGCTGACACAGTTCGATTTGCTGACAAGCTTCGGGCTTACCAAGGCTTCTTTTTCCAGCAAGCTGAATTGAATTTCACAGAAAAGCTCTTGTTCACTTTAGGTTTAAGTGAAAACTTCTCCGGTTACGAAATTGACCGGCAGATCGATGCTGCAGGAGGGCCGACTGGGCTTCAAACCCGAACTTTTGACCCGATTGTAGTACCAAGAGTTGCGCTGAATTATCGTCTGAACTCATTCAGTTCGGTCTATGGCTCGATCAGTAGCGGCTTTTCTCCTCCTACGATCGACGAAGTCCGAACTAATGAAGGAAGTGTCAATCTTGACTTGGAAGCAGAAAAAGGGATCAATTACGAAGTCGGCTATCGCTTGGGAAAAGAAAAGTTCAACGTCGAGCTGATTGCTTACTATCTCAAACTGGACGAGACAATCACCACCTTCACCAATGAAAACGGGGTCGTTCTTTTCCGAAACGCGGGTTCGACGGACCAAAAAGGGATCGAAGCCTCAGTGGATTATGCCATCCTAAGAAATGCCAATGGATTCCTCAAGGAATTTCTGGTCGGAACCGCCTACACCGGGCAGTTTTTCACCTTTGCGGACTATTCAAAAGGAGCCAATGACTTCTCCGGAAATGACCTTACGGGTGTGCCTCCTCATACCTTGGTGAGCCGAATCGACCTAAGAACCCATGCAGGAATTTACCTGAATTTTACCCATCAGTTTACCGAAGAGCTTCCTCTCAACGATGCCAATACGATCTATCAGGAAGCCTACAACTTGGTTAATTTGAGAGCAGGCTGGGTGAAAAGTCTGGGGAATTTCGATCTCGAGGTTTTCGTGGGAGTGGATAATTTATTGGACGAAAGCTACAGCTTGGGTAATGACCTGAATGCTTTCGGAGGTCGATTCTTTCAGCCGGCACCGACTAGGAATTGGTATGGGGGAGTGAAAGTTGGATTGAATTATTGAACGGACCGCAGTAGAAATACGCTGCGCGAAATACACAAAGTTGAAATAAGCTACGCGAAATACAATAGAAAAAAACTTCGCTTCGCTCAGTGAGATAGAAAGTCGACATGATCCCAAGTATTTCATCCTGATTTATCAGGATCTATTTCCATGGAATGTTACGAAGTATATTTCCACTATATTTCAATTGTATTTCAGCAAAATCATGAAGCAGCTAACCTTATTTATCTTTGCGTTTTTTATTTCTTTTTTGGCTTTTTCCCAAGAAGAAAAAACCGAGACCAAATGGGTTCCTCGGGATCCAAAGAAGTTTGAAACGCCTCACTCCGGCACTTTCTATGGCCAGAAAATCACCTACAAGGCAGTGGTCGGAGAGACTTTTTTGAAAAACAGCAAAGGGGAAGTCACCGGAGCGCTTTGGTCTACTTCCTACATCCGAGAGGGTGTTGACACTTCCAAAAGACCGGTGCTGTTTATATTCAACGGAGGACCGGGATCAGCCTCGATTTGGTTGCACATGGGTTTTTTTGGACCAAAAGTAGTCAAGACTGACTCCGAAGCCAAAACTGATGACGGGGCCGCGCCTTATCGATTTGTGGAAAATAATCAGGCACTTTTAGACATCACAGACCTGGTTTTCATCGATCCGATTGGGACGGGATTCAGCCAAGTAGAAGGTGTGGGAAAAACCTCCGATTTCTGGGGTTTGAATGAAGATGCGGCTTCAGTAGCTCAGTTTATGCGGATTTGGGTGACTCAGCATGGAAGATGGCAAGCTCCAAAGTTCATAGCTGGAGAAAGCTTTGGCACCACCCGGGCAGCTAAGGTTGCGGAAGTACTCGAAGAAGGCGGACAAACCATGGCTTTGAACGGAATTATCCTCATCTCTCAGGCCTTGGATTATGCCGGTTCTTCGAGTTGGGCGGATAACCTCACCTCCTTTTTCACTTATCTCCCTTCTCAGGCAGTGACCGCTTGGTATCATGGAAAAGCCGGAAAAGGCAAAACCATCGAAGCCTTTGCACAAGAGGCTAGGGAGTTTGCCTATGGAGAATATTTGGAGGCATTGTTCTTGGGAGAAAAGCAAACCCAAGCCCAAAAAGAGGCAATCGCTGAGAAATTGGCCTATTTTACAGGTTTAGACAAAGGCTACATTTTGCGCTCAGATAATCAAATTCTGATGCACCGATTCAAGAAGGAATTGCTTCGGGAAGAGGGAAAAGCTATTGGAACCTTGGATGGAAGATATTTAGCAACCGAAACCGACAAAGTAGCCGAAGGACCTGTTTTGGGAGACCCAGCAAGCTACATGACCGGAGCGGCTTATACGGCTGTGTTTAACGACTACCTGATGCGGGATTTAAAGGTGACCATGGACCGACCCTATTTCACATCTGCCGAGGGAATGGGTGGCAATTGGAACTGGAAACCTGTTCCGGATGGAGCTTACTGGGAACCGAGCTATGTGAGTACAGCACGGGCTTTGAGCGAAGCCATGCACCGAAATACGCAGATGAAAGTGATGGTGGCCAATGGGTATTACGACTTGATCACTCCGTTTTTTGATTCGGAATACACCTTTGCCCGACACAATTTTCCTCAGGATCGCATCGAAATGACCTACTACGAAGCCGGCCACATGATGTATAACCGACAGGAAGATTTTGATGCTTTGGCCAAGGATGTAAGGAAGTTTTTGGAGGGGATGTTGAAGTAAAGATCATGGAAGATTTGCAAAAAAATCAACCGCGAAAAGGATGGGCTGAGGCTTTTAAGGAAATGCATGAGGCGGATGATGACCAGCTCTTAATCCCTGATGTTTTCGAGGACGAATCATTTCTTTTGGATCCGGAAAACGATTGGAAAGACGATGAAATTTCAGACCAATCCAAAAAACATCCGTAAATTATAGCCTATGAATTATTTGGTTTACATAAGCATCGACCCCAATATCCGATTTGGAAGACCCTTTATTAAGGGGACTCGCATCAGTGTGTCTGATGTCCTAGGCTGGATGGCTTCTGGAATGAGTATGGAAGAGATAATGGCTGATTTTACAGAGTTGACAATAGATCAGCTAAAAGCTTGCTTAGCATTTGCAGCAGATCGGGAGCAGAAGTTGAAATATGCCTAGTCAAACTTATGGCTTTACTTTTTGTAATAAAATGAAAACAAGATTAGGACTGAGATTAATTCTAAACGTGGAAATGGTAAAAAGACCATTCAATTTGTTAGTCTTTTTCAGTCTTTATTTTTCCCTTGGGATTAACTTAAACTTTGCCTTCGCACAAAGTGAGTCCACCTCTAAAGAGCTGACTGATGATCAATATGAATTGCTAAACTTGACCTATCATCGTCATGAAAACGACGAATTTAAACTTTATCATCAATCCATTGGAGATCCTTCCTGGATAGATCGCTTATTGGAACTAAAATCGGAGGAATTTTTATTGCTTTATAAATTTACTGATGAGGAATTACCAGCTGTATTGGATAGGCTTCCGGAGTTAGGTTCAGAGCTCTCTGCCAAATTTTTAGATAAAAATAAACTTAGCTCAAAGACAAAATTGAAAAGAAAGAGAGAGGATGAGTCGATGGTCTACATAGCAGAACCCATCATTTACTCGAATTACGCCTTTGTTCTTATTCGCAAACCAAAATCTGAAACGGTATATGTTTATTATCGTAATCCCGAATCAGGTTGGACAGAAGAATGTGTGATACCACTTGCCTTTGTGATCGAATGCTATTTTGGCTAATTGAATTATTCTAAATGGAAAGGAACCTTTTTTCAATCAATCTCGCTTAATTTTCCAACAGTGTAAATCCAAACCATCACCATGCAAAAACCCGATTTCAATACCGAAGAAGTAACCAAAATTATCCGTGGACGTCGATCTATGTTTGTCGCCCAATTCAAAGAAAATGATCCAGTAGCCGACTCCATCATCGAGGAAATGCTCGAAAACGCCAACTGGGCCCCAACTCACAAACTCACCCAACCTTGGAGATTTATTGTCTACACCGGTGAGGGCTTGAAGAAATTTGGTGACTATCAGGCCGAAATGTACAAGATGCGGGCCGAGAAAAATGGAACTCCCTTTATCGAAGCCACCTACCAGAAATTCAAAGAAAACCCAACCAAAGCTTCCCATGTGATTGCCATTTTGATGAAGCGAACTGAAGGTTCTGGCATTCCGGTGATGGAAGAAATCGCAGCGACTGCCATGGCGGTTCAAAATATGTACTTGACCGCTTGTGCCCATGGATTGGCTTGCTATTGGGGAACAGGAGGTCCGACATTCTGGCCGGAGGCTCGAGAAGATTTCGGATTGGAAGGAGAGGATATTCTGATGGGCTTCTTCTACGTGGCTAAACCTGCTACCGACAACTGGCCTGCCGGAAAGCGCGAGCCGATTGGAGAAAAAGTCAATTGGGTGAGGGAGTAGGCTCTTGACTCAAAACAAGATTGGCTTTAACTTAGAATTTAAAATTCTAAAGAGATGAGATTTTTGAAGGAGAATGCGATTAGCATTTACAAAACACTTTTATGGATTGTTTTAATGGGACATGTTGCAGATTGGTTTTTGGATTTCACCGATGAAACCAACCGACTCCTAAGTACAGCCATGTTTTGCCTTATTGGAATAGCTTATCTCACCTTCGCTTGGGCTTTTGATAAAATCTGGTTGAAGACCATTTTCTTGTTTTGCGGGATTTATGTGATTCTGATGAATTTCATTCCGGATTTTGGATGGATAAAAACCATCATCGGAATCGTCTGCACCTTGACTCCTTTAATCATCCAGAGATTCATCCCGGAAGAAAAAGAAGAAGTCATTAATTCATAATTCAATAAAAAAGGAAGGTGATGAGCCTTCCTTTTTTTGACTTGCCAGTTTATCTAGGAAAAATAAAATTTTTCAATCTTACACCTCTTCCCCCACCCAAAAAATCTCTGCTCCTTTGATCTCGGTAATCCCTTCTGGAACTTCCACTTGGGTAAGGTAAATAAGAGGCAAAAACAGTTTCCCATCTGCATTGCTGATTTCCAAAGGCATTCCTTCTTTTCCTAAAACTCGGATCTTCGAGGCTACAAACCACTTTTTAAATTCCTGGGTCTTGACCGGATAATATTTCCATCCGGCATCCAAAAGGGTCAAATCCATGAACTCCAGTTCTGGAGCCAAATCCTCCCAATTCTGATGCGCAAATCCGACCAAATGAGCTCCTTTGTGCTGGGTGGCTTTCAGGTAAAGCAGGCCTTCATTCAAAAAGCTTCCTTTTTCCGCCGTCAGAAACTTCACCGGATATTGCTCCTCGAGCAGGTGTAAGTTTTCCCGCTGAAACCGATCCTCCGCCAAAATCACATCCACCTTAATTCCCCAGCTGAGCACCTGCTCCAAGCATTCCTGCCAAACCAATACCGTCGGCACCCACTCCAATAGCGGAGAAACCAAATCAAAGCTTAGCCCCTCCGTATCGAGAATCAACACGGCAGGCTCCTGCTGCTCTTTGACAAAATGGTGGCTGGACATCAGTTCCAGAGTTTTTGGTAGAAGTTAAACACATTTTCAAAAGCTAACTTGCGAAGTTGAGCCTCTGATAAGCTTTGGCTCAAATGCTCCAAAATATCTGGGTATTTACTGGAGTTTTCTGCCAAAGGAAAATAGAATGGATGCCGCTTCGGATCAGGAAAATCTTTCGTGTAAAAGAAATCCGCCCCAAAGCTGATGGCATTTTCACCCATTTTGGCACCATAGAGCAGGTGTTCGTACAATCGCTCCGGCACTTCCCGATCCAAAAACTCTCGCAAGAAATTCACTCCAATTATCCCTTCCCGATGGATGATTTCCTGGGCAAATTCATCGCTGAGATTCCGCTTGTGATCCCAAATCGCCCGAAAATTGGAATGGCTGGCGATGACAGGTATGGGGAGATGATGTCTGTCAATATGATTCAAAATCCCTTCCGCAAGCAAGTCCGAAGTATGGGAAAGATCAATCGGAATCCGCTTTCCCGCCATGTAATCGAGCAGTCGCTTTCCATCTTCTTTCAGCCCAATTCCCTCGGTATAATTTCCACCTCCGAATCGGTTTTCGGTATGATGGGTCAGACTGATATAGGCCAGACTTCCTGCCTTTTCGACAATTGAATCAAACTGACTGTAGATTTCCGGCCAAGTAGCCGACTCATTGCCAAAACCAGCCGCATTCTCAACCGAGGCGATGATGCCGATTGGTCCTTCAGGAGTTTGATTTTTTATAAAATCAGCATCAAATCGGGTGACGGTTTCACTCTTTTTGCGAAGCAAATCGGAAAAAATCTCCGCCTGACGGGTAGCCAACTGCATACTTCCAAGTTCCACCGTGGTGTAAATGGCCATTACCTGCATTCGGACTCCACCCTCTTTCATCCATGGAAAAGCACAGGCAATTTGATCTTTGGAAAAAGGGTCTGCCCTAGGAACATTCGCCAGGAAGGACAACAGATCACAATGCAAATCGGCTATTGGGTATGTCATGGGTTTTGGAATTTTTATAAACAAAAGTACGATTTACGAAGTACGAATTACGAGGAACTGAAGATCCTCGAAGGTTTTAGCAATTTTTACCCTTTTAAAATGGTTAAGAATTTTACCGCATTATTTGGACAATTGTTCAAAATCTAATTGACCACTGATTATAGATTCAATACCTATATTTGGAAGGAATCTTTACTCAAACCCGATCAAACATGGCCATTGCAAAACCCTTCAATTTCAAAAAGTGGATCGATGAAAACCGTCATTTGCTCAAGCCTCCTGTAGGTAATCAGCAGGTGTACAAAGGCAACGATGACTTTATCGTGATGGTCGTAGGTGGTCCCAATTCCAGAAAAGACTACCACTATGATGAAGGGGAGGAGTTTTTCTACCAACTCGAAGGCGATATCGTCCTGAAAATCATCGAAGACGGTAAGCCCAAAGACATCAAGATCAAAGAAGGAGAGATTTTCCTTTTACCTCCAAAAGTTCCCCATTCCCCTCGTCGCCCGGCCAATACGATTGGACTGGTGATGGAGCGCTACAGAAGACCCGGGGAGAAAGACGGCTTTATCTGGCACTGCGAAAACTGTGGCAATCTCCTCCATGAAGAATATGTCGAGCTGACCGATATCGTCACCCAATTGCCTCCGATTATGGAGCGATTCTGGTCCAACATGGACCTGAGAACCTGCAAAAATTGTGGGACTGTGATGGAAAAATGAAGGTTGGAAAGTAGAAAAGTTGGAAGGTTGTAAAGCTTACACTTGGAGTCCCAAACCTTACAACTTTGCAACCTTGCAACAACTCAATACTAAACTATGAACCCAATCCAATACCAATACTCCGAATCCTTTGCCCAAGAAATGGACGCCCAAGATACCTTGGCCCATTTCCGATCCCGATTTCATTTTCCCAAAGTAGACGGAAAAGAAGCCATTTATTTCTGCGGAAATTCCTTGGGACTTCAGCCCAAGTCTGTCCAAGATTACCTCGGAAAAGAATTAAGCAATTGGGCGGATTTGGCTGTGGACGGGCATTTTCACGGAGAGGATGCTTGGTATCACATCCGTAAAAAGTCCAAACCGGCTTTGGCCGAAATCCTCGGAGCCCAAGAGCACGAGGTCGTGGCGATGAATAATCTTTCAGTGAATCTTCATTTGTTGATGGTATCCTTTTACCGCCCGACAAAAGAGCGATACAAGATAATCGTCGAAGCAGGCGCTTTTCCATCTGACCAATACATGCTGGAAACTCAGATCAAATTTCACGGCTTGGATCCGGCAGATGCTTTGATAGAAATCAATCCAAGGCCGGGAGAGCATACCCTGAGGACAGAGGATATTTTAGCCGAAATCCGGAAACAAAGTGACTCCCTCGCCATGGTCAATATGGCCGGAATTCAATACTACACCGGTCAGCTTTTTGACCTCCAAGCCATCACCCATGCCGCACATGAAGTAGGAGCGGTAGCTGGATTTGATCTGGCTCATGCGGCTGGGAATGCCATTTTGAAGCTTCACGAATGGGAAGTGGACTTTGCGACTTGGTGCAGTTACAAATACATGAACTCAGGACCAGGCAATGTTTCGGGGATTTTTGTCCATGAAAAATATGCCGAGCGACCAGACTTGCCTCGATTTGCCGGTTGGTGGGGACACGATGAAGGCGAGCGATTCAAAATGGAAAAGGGCTTTGTGCCGATGTTTGGAGCCGACGGCTGGCAATTGGCGAACAGCAATGCGTTGGCTTTGGCTGCACATCAGGCTTCCTTGGATATTTTTCAGGAAGCAGGGATGGAAAATCTCCGGGCCAAAAGCGAAAAACTGACCGGTTATTTGGAGTTTTTGATCGAGCAAATCAGCGGAAAATCAGGAGTTTTGGAAATAATCACCCCAAAAAACCCGGCAGAAAGAGGCTGCCAACTATCTTTGCTGATTCATCGGGGGGGCAAAGCAGTCTTCGATGAGTTTTACAAACACGGCGTTGTAGGCGACTGGAGAAACCCCAATGTAATCCGTCTGGCACCTACTCCTCTGTACAACAGCTTCTTGGATGTGTACCGCTTCGCTAAGATTTTGGAACAATCCTTGGAGAAATTCGCTTAATAGAAGCGGTTCAATACCAAATTCATGAAAAACAACGAAGTGACCATTCTGGGCGCCGGACTTATCGGGAGCCTTTTGGCAATATATCTGAAGCGTCAAGGCCTGGATATCTCTGTTTATGACAAAAGGCCGGATACCCGCAAAACCAAGTATTTTGAAGGGGGCCGAAGCATTAATATGGCTCTCAGCTACAGAGGCTGGAAAAGTTTGGAAAAGGTAGGCCTCAAAGATCAGGTACTTCCTTTGGCTATACCCATGTATGGACGAAAAATCCATGATGAGCATGGAGGCACGACTTTTATCCCTTACGGAAAAGCAGATCAGGCCATTTACTCCATTTCCAGAGGAAAATTCAACCAACTTCTCGTTGAGGAAGCAGAGCGATTGGGTGCCAACATGCACTTTGAGCATCTCTGTCAGCAGGTAGATTTCAGAAGCGGTCAGATCACTTTCGAATCTCCGGAGGGAGAAAAGAAACTGGAGCCGCAGGTCATTTTCGGAGCTGATGGTGCTTATTCTGCGCTCAGAATGTCTATGATCCGTCAGATTCGATTCAATTACAAGCAGGAGTATATTTCCCATGGCTACAAGGAATTGACCATACCGGCGACTGCTGATGGAGAATTTGCCATGGATCCCAATGCCTTGCATATCTGGCCGAGAGGGAAGTTTATGCTGATTGCTTTGCCCAATCCTGACAAATCCTTCACTTGTACGCTTTTCCTTCCTTTTGAGGGAACGAAAGTCTGTTTTGACAAAATTCAGGATGAGCGGGATCTGGAATCCATCTTCAGAAACTATTTTGATGATGCCTATCATCTGATGCCGGATCTGAAGCAGGAGTTTTTCCGCAATCCAACCTCGGCTTTGATCAATATCGAATGCTATCCTTGGGTACAAGGCAATTCCCTGCTGATCGGAGATGCTTCCCATGCGATGGTGCCATTTTATGGTCAAGGTATGAATTGTGGATTTGAGGACTGTTTTATTCTCAATGAACTGATCGAAAAGTACGGAGACAGCGCGTGGAACCTGGTTTTTGAGAAATTCCAGAAAAAGCGCAAGCCGGATACCGATGCCATCTGCCAGCTGGCGATGGAGAACTTTATTGAAATGAGGGACAGCGTCGCGGATCCGAAGTTTTTGCTTCGCAAAAAAATCGAAGCCAAGCTCTACGATTTGTACCCGAAAGAGTGGATTCCGCTTTACACTATGGTGACTTTCTCCGACATGAGTTATTCAGAAGCGTATGCCCAAGGGAAGCTGCAGGAAGCCATCATGGACAAGGTGATGGCAGACCCGCTGATCACCGAAAACTGGAATAAACTCGACTACGAGGACATCATCAATCAGATGGAAACAGCAAAGGCGGTGTAATCACCGGCTTTTCCTATTCATCTATCCGAAACTGAATTTGAAATCGTTAAATCGAATAAAAATTTATCAGGCATGGATATCGAGATTATGAAAAGTCTAATTGCTGCTATCCCTCAGACCTATAATGAAAAGATTCTTGAGACAATAAAAAATCTTTTGATGATTGAGGATAAGGTTGATTTTTGGGATCAATTGCCACTTGAGGATCAAGAAGCCACGAATGAAGGAATAAGACAGTTGGATGAGGGTAAAAGTATCTCGATTGAAAAAGTAAAATTTATGATGAAGTAAAAATCAATTATGTTTTAATTTTTTCCATATCTCTTTAGTAATTTAGTTTCTTCATCTTTTATTTTCTGGGTATAAAGTTCTTCTTCATATGCTTTCAAAGAATTAAAGGTTGCAGTAATTAATTCTGGTTTTGAAATTGTGAAACAACTTAACAAGTCCTTGCAATAACCTTCTTTGGCAAATGATTTAACAGGTAAGGCAAAATTATATTTTCCAAATTTTTCAGGAAAACCTACAGCTCTTGTTGAAGGAAACATAATCCCATCAAAATTTTTATGATCTCTTATATAACTTAGAACCATTTGTGGTATAATATATTCTGGCTTAAAAGAATCACCATCTTTATAACATCTAATTAAGGAAGAAACAATTAAAGGAAAACTGAATAAGTAATTAGGTATTTTATGTAATGAAAGCTCATCTTGCAAATAGTTGCTTGAAAAATCTTTAGGACTTAAGAATTGTATGACTTTTATTGGCCTTTTTAGAAGTAACAAGACTCCAGCATAATTTTTTTCTAAGTTAATTCCAACCTCTTTTGCACAAATATCTAAACTTTCTCCAAGGTATAATGTTGGGAAGCCATTTATGCTAAATCTACAAGATGAAATTTTAGACCTCAAATGGAAAGGAGGATGAAATAATCTTAATTCATTGATTTCTTTATTCACTTCATTGCGATCTAGTTCTACTATTCGATAAAACTTTTTTCCTTCTAAAAAAGTTAAGCTATGAAATCTATCGACATTATATAGTGGGATTAGTTTCTCAGAAAAAAGATTATTTGATTTCAAAATTCTCCCATCTAAGTATAATTTTAGCACTTCAATGATACTATTACATATTTGTTTAATATCTTTTTGAAGATTCACCAAAGAATTTTCGGGATATTTAAATACATGAATTTCTTGAAATCTTTTAATAGAGAAAAGGTGATCAATAAAATCAACATATTTTTCAAGTCCGGTTCTGAGACAATCAAAATAATCTGAGTCCGAATTTATTTTTGGGATTTCTATAGCTTTATGAAGAATTTGAAATTCATTTTTAATCTCTAAACAATCCATTTTCTAAATTCTTTTTTCTAGGAATCCATTTATAACCCAACTAATAACTGAACCAAAAATCCAGAAAATCCAGAAGATAGCCAATGAAACTAATTGGAATTCAAGGAAGATATCTACATCCTCTTGGTCTCTAAAATAGGGATAGTCGAATATAAATTCCAAAATTGGAAAAAATATAAAGAACAACCATATTAATATCGGAATATTCAATAGAATTGACAAAATCCTTCTAACTCCTAAATTGAGTTTTAAAAACCACCTTAGTTTAAAAATTAAGTAATCTTTAGATAATTCATTTTTGGGATTTCTTATACAAAGAATTATAAATAATATGATTTGTCCACCTAGAAATAAATTAATTATAAAAATCCCATATTCATGATCAGTACTGTACATAGGATAATAATAGAAATATCGCACTAATTCAAAATCTTCGGGGAATTTTAATTCAGAATATTTATATTCTTTACCACTCAAATAACCAGGTTCATAAATTTTACTGGAATATTCTCTTATTTCAAAAGCAAATTTTTCAGAATTTCTATTTGGTTCTCCAGTCTTCTCAAATCTTTCAACATCATTTATAATTTGCTCTAAAAGAGAAATTCTTAAAGCTGATAAAAGAAGAGCTACTATTATTGAGAACTTTAAGATTTCTAATGCTTTTTCCATATTATTTGGATATCAACTTCAAATATCAAACAAAGTTCCACTGGCACCGGTAGGCTTGATTTTCAGATGTTTATAAGCCAATTCCGTAGCCATCCTTCCCCTGGAAGTTCGCTTCATATACCCTTCCTGTATCAGAAACGGCTCATACACTTCCTCAATAGTCTCGGCTTCCTCTCCGCAGGCCGTGGCAATGGTCCCCAAGCCTACGGGACCTCCTTTAAACTTTTCGATAATGGTCAGAAGGATTCTGTTGTCCATTTCGTCCAAGCCATTTTCATCCACATCGAGGGCATTCAAGGCAAACTTGGCAATCTCCAAAGTGATCGTCCCATTGCCTTTGACCTCAGCAAAGTCCCGTGTTCTTCTGAGCAGCATATTGGCAATTCGGGGTGTCCCTCGGCTTCTTCTGGCGATTTCGTAAGCGGCAACTTCATCAATCGGAGTCTGCAAAATTCCGGAAGATCGGGTTACAATGTCTGTCAACAGTTTGGCATCATAATACTCCAGCCTGGAATTGATGCCAAATCGAGCACGAAGTGGAGAAGTCAACAAGCCAGAACGGGTCGTAGCCCCAATCAGGGTAAATGGACTCAGTGAAATCTGGACCGACCGGGCATTTGGACCGCTGTCCAGCATGATATCGATGCGGAAGTCCTCCATGGCTGAGTAGAGGTACTCTTCCACCACGGGATTGAGTCGGTGAATCTCATCGATAAAGAGTACGTCTCCTTCTTCCAGATTGGTCAATAGACCTGCCAGGTCAGAAGGCTTATCCAAAACCGGCCCGGAAGTAATCTTGATTCCAGCCTGAAGTTCGTTGGCAATTATATTGGAAAGGGTGGTTTTCCCCAATCCTGGAGGGCCGTGTAAAAGCACATGGTCCAAAGGCTCATTTCGCTTTTTGGCGGCATGGACGAAAACCCGGAGATTCTCCACGATTTTGGCCTGACCTGTAAAATCCTCAAAGCTCAGCGGCCTGAGCGCGCGCTCAAACTCCCGGTCCTTGGGACTCAAATTCTCTTCGTCTCCTCTCAGGTAATCTTCTCTCATATTAGAATGGATACTCAACAAATATAGACAAAAGGCAATGCCCAAGCCTCCAAAGAAATCCGACCATTGCTAAAAATTGGACTAAATTTGAGCCAAACTTTGCCAACTATGGTATCCAATTCCAGAAAAAATCTAATCTACTCCTTGGTTCTTGTTGTTTTGATTGGTGCTGTTTACCTCTATAGAAACAGAGAGGCAGGTCCAGTCGAGAAACAAAACAACTCTCCGCTTTCAGGATGGGTCAACTTTTCCGGGCAGACAATGGGAGCTTCCTACCAAGTCAAATTCAAAACCAACAGGAATGAAAATTTCCAGTCAAAAATTGATTCCATCTTTACCAGGGTTACACTAGCTTTTTCATCCTATGAGGTAAACTCCGAGGTGAATCGGTTTAATTTGAACGATTCCTTGGCAAGCCCATCAGCTGATTTTCTTGACATGCTCGTTTTTTCAAAAGACCTCAATTCCAAAACTTTTGGAGCATTTGAACCCACCCAAAAGCCTTTGGAAAATCTTTGGGAATTCAGTAAAAACGGGCCTTTTCGAAAAGACAGCACGGAGATAGCCTTTGTGATGCCTTCAGTGGGCATTCAAAAGGTGAACGTTTCAGATACCTTGATCCGAAAATCCAATTCAGGTACTCTGCTGGATTTCAATCCTTCCGCCATAGGATGGGCTATCGAGGGAGTTGGAAACTACTTGGAAAAGCTGGGTATCTCTGATTATTGGATTCAAATAGGTGGACAAATCCGGGCCCATGGACTGAACGAACGTGGTGAACTCTGGAAGGCAGGAATTAGGTATCCTAACCCTGGAAGTGGAGAGGCAAAGGAAGGGGCTCTTGCTTTGGAAAACAAAACCATATCCCCGGCTGGAAATTGGGAAGCGTTTTATTTGAATGATTCTACCCGAATCAGTTTCACTCTGGATCCTAGAACAGGCATGCCTGTCAGACATGGCCTTTTGGCAGCTTGGGCCATCAACGCAAATAGCAAAAAAGCGGATGCCCTAGCCGAGGTATTGATGATCTTAGGGCCAAGAGAAGCCATGAAGATGGACTCCATGGACACAGACCTGGAAATGATCTTGATCTACAATGAAAAAGGAAGCCCTTTTAAAATCTACGCAAGCCCTGAAATCAAGCCCTATCTTTCCTTTCCGATTGAGTAAACAATAAATGCAACATTATTGAATTTTTTTACCTTTGTGCTCGTTAAGACCGGCAAGACTCTTTGAATTAAGAGTTAGCTAGAACCATTCATGATTTTAAACTTTCTGCTTCTTTTCCTGACTGCCATGGCCTCCGGCTTGGTAGTTTTCTTTTCTCCTGTTTTCAGAGAGCGGTACTTTAAGCTGGTCTTGGTTTTTGCAGGTTCCTATCTTTTCTCAATAACAGTCCTGCACATTCTTCCCGAATTATTCTCGGAGGGGCTTTCTCATGGCAGAATGGGATTATTTATCCTGATTGGTTTTTTGTTTCAGCAGGTATTGGAGTTTTGGTCTTCGGGAGTAGAGCATGGACACATCCACAAGCATACCTCTGAGACCTCCAGAGGAGTCTTTACGCTCATGGTAGGCTTGTTTATCCATGCATTCTTAGAAGGCACCTTACTCTCTCACGGAGCAGTGATGGGCATGGAAGGTCAGGAAATGGTCGGGCACAACCACAGCAATCAATCTGTACTTTTGGGAATCATCATGCACAAAGGTCCGGCTGCATTTGCCCTAGCGGCTGTTCTTTCGGCTTCCTTGAGTAAGCGATGGACAATAATCTTGCTTGCGATATTTGCGCTTGCTTCCCCATTGGGTATGTTTTTCAGCTCTTGGTTCATCAGTAACGGCCTACTTTCCAAGGAAGGAATCTCCATTTTGTATGGACTGGTGACAGGAGGGTTTTTGCACATTTCGACTACCATCTTTTTTGAAAGCAGCCCTCATCACAAATTCCAGCTCAATAAGCTTTTGGTAACCTTTCTTGCAGCCGGTCTGGCAATGGTGTCAGAATACCTCATTTGATCCGGTCTTTATCGTGTTTTTTCTAGAGAACCTAGAGAGGAAAGTCCTGACTTTTTCTTAAAAAAAAGATTTTACTCAAAATAAGAACCATTGGTTATTTGCTTAGCGAATGGATAATAAATCCAAATTTTATTTTGTTTTTAAACTCAAATCTGATTTTTATAAAGAACTATGCTAAATAAATATATTTATGCTAAATTGATATAGTAAATCAAATTCTGCATTAAGATGGAAACCCAGTGCCCCAAATGCCAAGGCAACCAAATCATCCGAAGTGGTGCCGTAAATAACCGTCAGCGCTATAAATGCAAAGAATGCGGATATCACTTTTCGGTAAATAAAAAGGGCAAATCCATCGACGCCTACTACGTGATCAAGGCCTTGCAACTTCATCTGGAAGGTGTTTCATTGAGAGAAATAGAGAGAATCCTAGGAATCAGCCATGTCTCGGTCCACAATTGGATCAAACAGTATGGAATCAAAAGCCCGGAGAACTACAACTACCGCCCCAGCTACCAAGTCTATTCCCATGAAGAATTGATCAAATATTTGAGCTCCAAAGATCAAATAAAGGGCATGGGCATGATGATCACCGAGTTGGGTGACAAGTACATGGTCATCCGCTGGGAGAGATTTAAAAAATTCTAAACCAAATTAAATTTGGATTACTATATTTTTTTAACAAAAATATAGCTCAATTTTTCCATTGATAATCAGACTTTTCATATTAGCTCCTGTTGTTCGGGCCCGACTTCCTAGTCAAGAACAATAACCCAAAACTATGAAACCCAAAATAATCGCAGGAATTCTCCTTTTCCTATGGGGAATCTCTGGTCATCTGTACGCTCAAAGGGATAAGTCTCAGGATCCGCCCATTGATCATTCGTACAAACCACTGACTCTCAAGATGAATGAGGATGGGTCCAAATACGTCCGATTCATCATTTGGAATCAGATCTGGGCACATGCTACCCAGCCCAACCCGGGCACTTTGGATATTCAGGGCAATCCCTCCGGAACCATCACAGATATCGGCATTCGCAGAGCGAGGGTTTTGGCAGTAGCTCAGGTATCACCCCGCTTTCTAATCCTTACCCATTTCGGAATCAACAATCAAACCTTTGCCAATGGTGGGGTTCCAGCCGGAGGAGCCACAGGAAATGGGGGCACCTTCCCCGTTGCTGTGAATCCGGATACGGGAACAGGCAGCATCGCGCTCAGCTCCTCAAAGAAGCCTCAGATGTTCATGCATGATGTCTGGACTGAATACAAAATTTCAGATTGGCTCTACGCCGGCGCCGGACTTCATTACTGGAATGGGATTTCCAGGTTTTCTTCTCACTCCACTCTCAATTTTATGGCTGTGGACGCTCCGATTTTCAATTGGCCAAACATTGAGTTGACCGATCAGTTTGCCCGCCAGTTTGGGTTTTATGCAAAAGGGAATCTGAGTAAAATCAACTATAGAGTTGCCCTGAACAAACCTTTTGCCGTCGGGGCGGGCGGTAAATATGACGAGGTAAACCAGCGCGAGGTCGCGTTTAACCTGGCTACCGACAACTGGGCTACACAGGGATACTTATCTTTTGAATTTCTTGAGAAAGAAAGTAATAAACTCCCCTACTTCGTGGGGTCTTACCTGGGTACCAAAAAAGTCTTTAACCTTGGCGCAGGATGGTATTTTCATCCAGAGTCTACTTCCTCAAAGGACGCTTCAGGGCAAGTAAAAATGCACGATACCCGATTGTATGGTTTGGACGCATTTCTGGACATGCCGCTTTCACCCAACGGGCTAGCTCTCACCTCCTATGCGGTCTGGTATTCCTATGATTTTGGGCCAAATTATCTCAGAAACATCGGAATCATGAATGTGGGATTTGGAGCAGGGACAACCCAAAATGGACCTGGAAATGCTCAGCCCACCATCGGTACCGGATCGATTTTTTACACCCTCCACGGACTCCTTTTGCCCAGCAATCTCCTGAAAGACAAAGGCAGACTTCAGCCCTTTGTGGCCCTCACATACAAAGACTTTGAATTTCACCAGGATTCCAGCCTGCAGTATGATTTGGGGATGAACTACTACATCAACGGACATCAGGCAAAAATCACCTTTCAATACAGCCAACGGCCTCTATTCGAGAATTTCATGAAGACGGGCTCGGCTGGAGAATTTATCCTTCAAACGCAAATATTTCTCTAAACCCAAAACCACCATGTCAAATCAATCGCAAAAAATGAAAGCCTATTGGAAAAAGAATCTTCAGACTCTGACGATTCTCCTTCTGATCTGGTTTTTGGTCTCCTTTGGATTCGGTGTCTTACTCGTAGACCCGCTCAACACCATCTATCTGGGTGGGTACAAACTCGGATTCTGGTTTGCCCAGCAAGGCTCCATCTATGTTTTTGTCATCCTGATCTTCGTCTATGTATGGCGGATGAACAAGCTGGACAAAGAATTTGATGTAAACGAAGATTAATCCCACCACTAAAAAATCAAAGAAATGGACATTTTAACCTGGACTTATATACTTGTCGGAGCCACATTCGCACTCTACATCGGGATAGCTATTTGGACTCGGGCAGGCTCTACCAAAGAATTCTACGTAGCCGGAGGAGGCGTCTCTCCTCTTGCCAATGGGATGGCTACTGCTGCAGACTGGATGTCAGCAGCCTCATTTATCTCCATGGCGGGGATTATTTCCTTTGCCGGATATGACGGCTCGGTCTATCTGATGGGATGGACCGGTGGATATGTTTTGCTGGCTCTTCTTTTGGCGCCTTACCTGAGAAAATTCGGGAAATTTACCGTTCCGGATTTTGTGGGAGACCGCTACTATTCGAAGACCGCCAAAATTGTGGCCGTAGTCTGTGCTTTATTCATCTCCTTCACTTACGTGGCTGGTCAAATGCGGGGCGTCGGTATCGTATTCTCCAGATACCTCGAGGTACCCATCGAGTGGGGAGTAGTAATTGGGATGTGTATTGTGTTTTTCTATGCTGTACTGGGAGGAATGAAAGGCATCACCTACACTCAGGTAGCCCAGTATTGTGTGTTGATTTTTGCTTACATGGTTCCTGCAATCTTTATTTCCATGCAGCTGACAGGCACACCGATTCCTCAATTGGGATTGGGAGGATCCTTGGCTGATGGTACGCCCCTTCTGGAAAAACTGGATGGAGTACTGACCGAGCTGGGCTTTGCGGAATATACATCAGGAAGAAAAGGCATGACGGATATCTTCATGATCACCTTGGCCCTGATGGTGGGTACTGCAGGTCTTCCCCACGTCATCGTTCGGTTTTTTACCGTGCCAAAAGTAAAAGATGCTCGACTTTCGGCTGGATATGCTTTGGTCTTCATCGCTATCCTATACACCACCGCTCCTGCTGTGGCGGCATTTGGTATTTATAATGCGATCAATTCCACCTCTGAGAAAAATATCAGTGAGCTTCCTACCTGGATTTCCACCTGGCAAAAGACTGATCTTATCCAAGTAGAAGACAAAAACGGAGATGGAAAAGTACAATATGTAGCGGACGCTGCATCCAATGAACTGACCATTGACCGAGACATTATGGTGTTGGCAAGTCCTGAGATCGCCCAATTACCCAACTGGGTAGTAGGCTTGGTAGCAGCCGGAGCCATGGCAGCTGCGCTCTCCACTGCTGCGGGGCTACTCCTGGTCATCTCCACTTCCGTCTCCAGAGACTTGTTCAAGACCTTCAAGCCGGAAATTTCAGAGAAAAAAGAATTGAGAATTGCGAGGATTGCGGCTGCAGGTGCTGTGATTCTGGCAGGTTACTTTGGTGTCAATCCTCCCGGCTTTGTAGCACAGGTGGTGGCATTTGCCTTCGGATTGGCAGCCGCTTCTTTCTTTCCTGTGATCATTATGGGAATCTTCTCCAGTAGGATCAATAAGGAAGGTGCTATCTCCGGGATGATCGTTGGGCTGGTATTTACCTTGGCCTATATTATTTTCTTCAAGTTTATCAGTCCGGAAATCAATAATGCCGAGCATTGGTGGTTTGGAATTTCACCTGAGGGAATAGGCTCAGTAGGAATGATTCTGAATCTGGTCGTTTGCATTGTGGTATCGCAGTTTACCCCTGCGCCTCCTCAATCTGTGCAAGACATGGTACAGGAGATCCGAATCCCAAGAGGTGCCGGAGCCGCTCACGACCATTAAGGAGCAAAAGGAGCGGAATTGACTTCTTCCGCTCCTTTTCTTACCCATCTAAAAACTATAAATTGGGTTCTACCTCAGCCAAAGATGAAAAAGCAAGCTTTGATTTTTGTGTTTCTTTTGGGTTTTGCCCTCTTGAACTACCCCATTCTCCTTCTCTACAATATCCCGGTGAGCATTGGGGGTATTCCGGCATCCTTCTTTTTCATTTTCCTTTGGCTTTTGATCTTGACGGGCTTGACATTTATAGCTGTGAAAAAATTCAACAAATCCTCCGATGCTGAGTAGGGATTGGATCATAGCGGCCACTTTTTGCTATTTGGGATTGCTGATCGCCTTGGCTTGGTATACCGAAAGAGAAGCCGCCAAGGGAAAATCCCGAAGTGCACATCCTTGGGTCTATGCCCTATCTCTTGCGGTCTATTGTACCGCTTGGACCTACTTCGGGTCAGTGGGCCGAGCTTCTACCAACGGCCTGGAATTCCTTACTATATATATTGGCCCTTGTCTGATTGCACCTCTCTGGTGGATAGTCCTTCGGAAAACCATCCGAATTTCCAAAGCGCTCAAAATCACCTCCATTGCCGATTTTATCTCTTCCCGATATGGCAAATCTGCTCACTTGGGAATTTTGGTCAGCATCTTCTGCATCCTCGGAATTTTACCCTATATCTCTATTCAGATCAAGGGAATTGAAAACTCATTGGAGGTATTGAACCTCACTGAATTTTCCCAAAGCGGGACTGATTTTTGGAATGACACTGCCTTTTATGTAGCGCTTGGCTTGGCAGGGTTTACCATTTTCTTTGGAACCAGAAATCTTGATGCCACCCTCAGGCATGAAGGGCTGGTCATGGCCGTCACCTTTGAATCCGTTTTCAAACTATTGGCCTTTCTTGCCATAGGGATTTTTATCACCTTCTTCCTTTTTGACGGATTTGGTGATCTTTTCACCCAGGCAAGTGCTGCGGGACTAGACCGCCTTTTTGTATTGAATGGAGATGCAGTATCCGATTGGTTTTGGTTGGGACTACTATCCATGATAGCTGTGATGTTTTTGCCCAGGCAATTTCACATGGCAGTGATAGAAAACACCTCCGAGAAGCACATCGATACCGCAATGTGGCTTTTCCCTCTTTATCTGATTTTGATTAATGTCTTTGTGCTGCCCATTGCATTAGCCGGGCTACTTCTTTTTCCATCCGGGACAGTAAATCCTGACACTTTCCTATTGGCTATTCCCATGTCGAAAAATGCCCATGGCTTGGCTTTATTGGGATATTTGGGAGGATTTGCAGCAGCGACCTCCATGATCATTGTCTCCACGATCTCACTCAGTACCATGCTGAGCAACAATCTGATTATGCCTATTCTGGTTTCCAATCGAAGGCTACAAGATCAACTTCGCACACAACTGCCTCAGATTTTGGTGTGGACAAGAAGGAGCATCATTCTGGGGATTATTCTGTTGGCCTATTTCTATTTCAGGAAACTTGGAAACAACGCGACACTGGTTTCTACTGGCCTCATTTCATTTGTAGCCGTCGCACAGCTTGCTCCATCCCTGCTGGGTGGAATTTATTGGAAAAGCGGTTCAAAGCTAGGTGCCATTTTGGGCCTATGGACCGGAATTTTGCTTTGGTTTTTTACCCTGATCCTACCAATTCTGGTTCAGAATGGATATTGGAATCCTTCTGTTTTGTCCGAGGGATTGTTTGGAATCTCATGGCTGAAACCTACCTCACTTTTTGGAATGCAGGGGATGAGTTCGATCACCCATTCTTTCTTTTTCAGTGTCTTTTTTAATACGCTGATTTATGCAGGAGTATCCCTGCTTGCCAATCGGACCTCAAGAGAACATAATCAGGCCTTGATTTTTGTGGATATATTCAAATTGGGAGATAATCCAGACCGATCCACCATCTGGAGAGGACAAGCCACTCAGGAAGCTTTGCAAAACCTATTGGAAACCTTTCTGGGAAAGAAGAAGGCCCAAAAAGCCATGGAAAAATTCTTTCAATCCAAAGGAATCCCCGCCAACGAAAGACGTTGGGCAGATCCCGAATTGGTCAACTATTCCCAACGCCTTCTTTCCGGTCACATCGGTTCTGCTTCGGCCCGAATCATGATCGAATCTATCGTGAATGAAGAGGAAATCAGTATGGATGAGGTCATGGGCATCGTCAGGGAAACTCAGGAACTGAAAAACCTCAATCTGGAACTAAAGGCCAAATCCAAAGCCCTCCAAAAAGCTACCGAAAACCTACAGGAGGCCAATGAAGCCTTAAAAATATCCGATATGCTTAAAGATGAATTTATCTCTACAGTCACTCATGAGATGAAAACTCCGATCACCTCCATTCGGGCTTTTTCAGAAATCCTTCAGGATGAAAGCATCCGGGAGGAGGATAAAAAGAGGTTTTTGCAGATCATCATTGACGAAACAGATCGGATGACCCGACTGATCGATCAGGTTTTGGATTTGGAAAGATTCGATTCAGGCCGCCAAAAGCTCAATTTCGAGCGCGTATTTCTTTCCGAAATTTTGGAAAGCTCCCTATCCAGTATGGCTCAGGTCTTTTCTGAAAAAAACATCCGTCTTATTCCCAGTCTAAAACTTCCCGAGTCCCCTCTCTTTTTGGATGAGGATCGTATCAAGCAAGTCATTCTCAACCTTCTGTCCAATGCGGCAAAGTTTGCCAAGTCTGAAGTCAGGCTATCCGCTTATGAATCCGAGGACCAGGTAATTGTGGAAGTGGTGGACGATGGTCCCGGAATACCCGAAGAGGATCAGCCTTTTGTTTTCGATAAGTTTTTCCAAGCCAAAAATCAAACTTCCAAAAAGCCCATAGGCTCAGGATTGGGATTGGCGATTTCCAGAAAAATTGCGGAATACCATGGTGGTCGGCTTGGTCTGGAAAGCAAGAAAGGAAAAACTAGATTTTGGATGGAAATCCCATTAGAAACTTCCATTAAAGTACCCCAAAACCAGCCTATTCATGAGTAAGATCCTGATCGTAGATGATGAACCCAACATCCTTTTGTCCCTGGACTTTTTGTTCAAAAAGGAAGGATATGAGGTGTATATCGGCAGAAATGGCGAAGAAGCCTTGGCTTTAGTTCAAGAGCATGAGCCCAATTTGGTGCTTTTGGATATCATGATGCCATTAGTGGATGGGTATGAGGTATGTGCCTTTATCAAAAAAGAATATCCAAAGATCAAGGTCGTTTTCCTGACTGCTAAAGGAAAGGCAAAAGACCGGGAAAAAGGCCTCAGCCTCGGAGCAGACCTATATCTCACCAAGCCTTTTTCTACCAAGGAAATTGTATCCAAAGTGAAAGAATTAGTAAACTAACCATAAATCCAAAAAACAGTAACCATGAGCGATAGACTACACACCCTGAGCGGGTATCTATATGAATACCAAAAAAGCATCGCCCAGCCTGAAGAATTCTGGGCTCGAATTGCAGACTCTTTTTTCTGGAGAAAACGCTGGAACAAAACCCTCAAGTGGAACTTTCAGGACCCGGATGTCCGCTGGTTTGAAGGTGGCAAACTGAACATCACGGAAAACATCTTCGAAAAGCAGCTTTTTACCCTGGGAGATACCCCAGCCATCATCTGGGAACCCAACGATCCCAATGAAGCCAGCCGAACCATCACCTACCGGGAGCTTTACGAGGAAGTAGGAAAATTTGCCAATGCTCTCAAAGCCAAAGGAATCCAAAAGGGTGACCGGGTCATCATCTACATGCCAATGGTCCCTGAGGCGGCCGTGGCCATGCTTGCCTGTGCCAGAATTGGAGCTGTTCATTCTGTGGTTTTTGCGGGATTCTCCAGCACTTCCTTGGCAGACCGAATTATTGACTGCAAGGCAAAGGCTGTGCTTACTTCAGACGGAAATTACAGAGGGAATAAAAAAATTGCCGTAAAAGCAGTAGTGGACGAAGCCTTGGAAAAAGCTCCGGTGGAAACCGTGATTGTCTACCAAAGAACAGGTCAGGAAGTCGTCATGGCACCCGGAAGAGACTTCTGGTGGCACGAGGTAATCGCAGGTGTTTCATCCGCAAACAAGGCCGAAGTAATGGATGCCGAGGACATGCTTTTCATCCTCTATACCTCTGGATCCACCGGAAAGCCCAAAGGAGTGGTTCATACCACCGCAGGCTACATGGTCTACACCAAATACTCCTTCGAAAACGTCTTCCAATACTCCCCAGGAGACATCTACTGGTGCACTGCGGATATCGGATGGATCACCGGACACAGCTACATTGTCTATGGACCGCTATTGGCCGGGGCTACTACGCTGATGTTTGAAGGAGTCCCAACCTATCCAGATGCAGGACGCTTTTGGGCCATCGTGGAGAAGCACAAGGTCAATCAGTTTTACACAGCGCCTACTGCCATTCGGGCACTACAAGCCTTTGGCACCGAACCGATTGAAGGCTATGACCTGAGCTCGCTGAAAGTATTGGGTTCAGTTGGCGAACCGATCAATGAAGAAGCCTGGCACTGGTACCATACCCATATCGGAAAAGGAAAATGCCCCATTGTGGATACTTGGTGGCAGACCGAGACAGGCGGGATTATGGTTTCACCTTTGGCTGGAATCACACCGACTAAGCCGGCTTATGCGACTCTTCCTCTTCCGGGTATTCAGCTTTGTATCGTGGACAGTGAAGGAAATGAGCTCACTGGCAATGGGGTAGAGGGAAATCTTTGTGTCAAATTCCCCTGGCCATCCATGATCCGGACTACCTATGGTGACCATGAGCGATGCCGACAAACCTATTTCTCCACCTATAAAAACATGTACTTCACCGGGGATGGCGTAAAACGTGACCATGACGGATACTACCGAATCTTGGGTAGAGTCGATGATGTGATCAATGTCTCCGGGCACCGAATGGGTACTGCCGAAGTGGAAAATGCAATCAACGAGCACCCATTAGTCATTGAGTCTGCAGTCGTAGGTTATCCCCATGAGGTCAAAGGACAAGGCATCTATGCCTATGTGATTTGCGACATGAAAAACAGGACCGAGGACAACCTGGTCAATGAAATCAAGGATACAGTATCCAAAATCATCGGCCCTATTGCCAAGCCGGACAAAATCCAGATCGTACCCGGTCTTCCCAAAACCCGTTCGGGAAAGATCATGCGAAGAATTTTGAGAAAGGTAGCTGAAGGAGCTCTTGATTCCATGGGCGATACCTCTACACTGCTTGATCCGGAAGTGGTAGAGAAAATTATTGAGGGAAGAAAGTAAAGGAAGACGTTAGATTTTAGACACAAGATTTAAGACTTTACTGCCGCATACCCTGAAGGTTTTCCAGAATTTGAAACTTTGGAAAAATCCTCATAAGGGATATCAGAGGCCTTTAAAATGGTGGATAAAAATAAAAAAGTGTCTAGTAAATTCAGGACGAGACACTTTCGTCTTGAGTCTAACATCTTATGTCTAGTATCTAGCCTTTTGTATCTAGCTTCTTGTTTCTAGCCTCTTGCTTCTAGCTTATGAATGTAATCGTCAACCGTGTCGCTGAGTTTCTGAAAAGATTTCCTCCTTTTTCCTTTTTGGACAAGGAGGAGCTTTTCCTCGTGGCAGGACAGGTTGAAATTCATTATCTGGAAAAAGATCAGGTATTCTTTCGTCAGGGAGAACCAGCCAGACCCAACTTCTATGTCCTTAAAGAAGGGACTATCCACTTGGTCGAATCCACGGTGACTGGAGAAGAAATAAGGGAAGTATGCGATGAGGGGGATGTATTTGGCGTATTGGCACTTTTGGGCAAAAGGCCCTACCTGCTTACAGCCCAAATCATCGAAAACAGCCTGATCTATGCCATCCCGGTTTCGATTTTTGAAAAAATCCTGGAAAAAAACAGCCGTGTGGCTCTGTTCTTTGCTGCCGGATTTGCAGCGGGACAAGTCGTAGTCAGACAAGATCTCTCTCAAGGTCAAAAGGCAAGAAATGAACTTCGCTCTCCCTCCAATGATCATTCTCTGCTGATTTTTACGGATGAGTCTTCTTTGAGAATCAGCGAAAATGTACTGACCTGCGCACCAGAATTGACCATCAGTGAAGCTGCTTTACGGATGACCGAAGCTCAAGTGAGCAGCATTGTGGTTTGTAATTTGGAACACCACCCTCTGGGTATCGTGACAGACAAAGACTTGCGCACCCGGGTTTTAGCCAAAAAACTAGACCCGGCAAGTCCAATTCATCTTATCATGACCAGTCCGGTGATCACCCGAAAGAGGAAAGAAAATTTTTCCAACCTCTACCTCACCATGATCCGAAATCAGCTTCATCACCTCGTACTTACTGAAGACGGGACGGATCGAAGTGAGGTGCGCGGATTAATCTCCGATCACGACATTTTCCTGTCCATGGGCAACAGCCCCGCTATTCTCATCCATGCCCTGATCAATGCCAAAGAGCTCTCCGAAATGCGCTCCATTCGAGACCAGGCAGAGTCCATGCTGAAATACTATCTGGAAAATGAGGTAGCCATGGACTTTGTGGCTTCTGTCATGACGGAGATCAACGATGTGATTATCAAAAAGGCCGTAAAATGGTCTCAGGAAAAGCTGAAAACAGATTTCCCGGATTTTCCCGAAATCAAATTCACCTTCCTTTCACTGGGAAGCGAAGGAAGAGAAGAGCAGCTGCTCCGAACCGATCTGGACAATGCCATTCTCTATGAAGACGTACCAAAAGAGCTACAGGAAACAGCCAAAGCCTATTTCATTCAATTAGGAGAATCGGTGATTGAGTCCTTATTGGCCTGTGGATTTGAGCCATGCCCTGCAAAAATCATGGGGAGCAATCCAGACTGGGTTCAGCCTCTATCGGGATGGAAGGAATATTTTACGCAGTGGATCGTGACTCCCACTCCTGAAGCTTTGCTCAAATCCTCCATTTTCTTTGATTTCCGAGAGGTAACGGGTAGCCCCTCACTTGCGGAGGAGCTATCCGCACATATTTTTGAAGAAATCCGAAAACACAAAGCCTTCCTGAGTTTTCTAGGTCAAAATGCTCTCAACAGTCCTCCTCCACTGGGTTTTTTCAAAGACTTTGTGGTAGAAAAATCCGGAGAGCACAAGGATCAGTTTGACATCAAAGCCAAAGCAATGATGCCTTTGACCGACCTTGCCCGGCTGCTTATTCTCAGCCATGAGATAGTCGGGGTCAACAATACCTTTCATCGATTCCAAAAGCTCGCAGAGCTGGAGCCCAACTACGCCGATCTCTTCACTCAGGCAGGAACAGCCTACGAGATCCTTATGCGAATGAGGGCTTTGGAAGGACTGCAGCAAGGCAATAACGGGCGCTTTTTGAATCCGAAAACCCTCGGAAAGTTGCAAAGGCAATTGCTGAAAAATACATTTTCACCCATTGCAGAGCTTCAGCAGATAGTGGAAGTTCGATTTCAGTTAGATTATTTCCGAAGATGAGTTGGTGGAAGTTTTGGCAAAGTGACCCCAAAAAGCCGGATTTTATTCAGGCTTATCTGGAGAAAAATGCACAGAAAATCCCGGGAATACGAACTCTGGACCAGCTGGAATTTTTGGTATTGGATACCGAAACCACCGGCTTTGACCTAAAAAAAGATCAGCTGATTTCCTTTGGTGCAGTAAAGATCAAAAACAGAAAAATTCAGGTTTCGGAAGGTGTGGAACTCCGACTAAAGCAGGACAATCCATTAGGTCCGGCCATCAAAGTTCATGGCATCTTGAGAGATGAAAAAGCCCTTTCGCAGGAAGAATTCGCAGAAAAAACCATCCCGATTTTGGGAAATTCGATCTTGGTGGGCCACCATGTTCAATTTGACCTGGAAATGTTGCTTCAGGTCTTTCGCCCCTTTGGCCTTAACCAACTCCCCAATCCTGTGTTGGATACGCTGAGCCTTTGCATGAGACTAGATTATGGGCCCTTGGCCGATTATTCCCAGATCAAAGCTGAGGAATACAGTCTGGATAGCCTCTGTCAGCGCTTTGGAATCGAGGCAGATGATCGACACACGGCTTCGGGAGATGCATTTTTGACTGCCCAGCTTCTCCAGAAATTATTGATTTTGGCAGAAAAAAAGGGAATAGACACCTTTTCCAAACTCATCCGTTAGCTATTTCCAGCGAACTTCTACCTCGCCTGTAGCCATGAGATGAATGCTCAACCCCAGCTTGCCCGGATAAAAGCCCTCAGGCGCCATCTCCAAACCCACCACTTTCAAATCCGCAATCGGGGTCTGTAGCCCCAATCGATTTTCGATCCCTTCCAAACCCATGGCAAAGGTCTCTTCCAGAGGAAATCTCATTTTGGAATTGAGCTGACGGATGATTTTACCCCTTTTCAGTTTAGCGCCTAGCTTTGCCCGTCCACTTTCACTTTCCAGATAGAAGTCCACCTCCCGAAAAATCAGGGTCTTTTCTTCAGGGTCAAAATCAGGTTTCCCCACTAAAAAAAGCCTTCCGGTGATTTCTTTATCCTCTTTTTCCACTGCTATAAAATCCATCCAAATCCCCAACTTCTCCCCAAAAGCCTGAGTCTGGAAATTGCTGGGAGAAAAATAGGCAGACTTGCTGATGGGGATTCGTTGATTTTCAAAATTGCTGTCGAGCAACTCATTCAGCTCGGCATAGCCAAGGAACAGAGGCACCCGTATTTCAAGATAATTATCCTCCATCACATTATCGGAGAAAGAGGGAAGTGGAAAAGCACGGGAAGGAGCCGCTGAAGCTGGGTGTGGATTGACTTTGCCGCTAAGCCCAAGAAAAAGCTGATATCCCCGATCCACATCGACTTTTTCATGGATTTTTACGGAATCGGGCTGAATGGAAAAGGCCATTTTCTTCCCCAGCAAATCCACAAAAACCGGTTTTCCGGCCTCACTCCAGGCTTGATCCACAAGCGGTTTCAACTGCAACAGGTCTTTCTTTCCCTCCAGCTTTTCGGAGGCATAGGCGCTCACTTCTTTTTGGATTAGGGTACTTAGGTCAAGCTCCAAACCCATGAAGTTCAGCCCCATCTTCCCTCCCAAGTCCAGCAATTCAAAATCGGAAACGCCCAAGGCCCAATTGGGAAAGATCTTTGGGTCCACCTGAAAAACAGGGCTCAAAGACTGATTAATTGGGATTTTATTTTGAAAAAGATTCCTCAGTCCGCCAGGTTTCAAGCCCACTTCCCCAGTCACTTTTAGAGGCACGGTCAGTTCGAGTCGCGAAGAATCCACCCCTTTCACCTGAATCCATCCATCTCTGGAAAAATTCAAATCCCCCCGAACTCCACTGCCCAAATCCAGGCCTTCCTCCGCAAACAAAACCGGAGGAATCCGCTGATTGACCAGCTGACTCAATGTCTCAAAGGGAATCTCCAATGGGACATTGACCCGGGAATAAGCATTGGGCACCGGAGGGGAGGCTGGTGCAGAAGTGGGGTCCAATGTTTTGCAGCCGGATATTGCCCAGAGAATTCCCAAAAAAAATGCCCAAAAAACGCGTGTATTATTGAATCTTATCATCTGTTTTACCCAAATGGAACTAATTTTAACCAACAAGAATTGCCCCAAAAGTAAGGATTGAGAGAAAATGAATTGGAATAAACTTACCCTTCCCTCCCAATTGGAGGAAATCAAGGCCCTGAGCTTTGAAAAGCCTGTGCTGATTTTCAAACACAGCACCCGATGCTCGATCAGCAGCATGTCTCTGGACCGCCTGCTTCGTAACTGGAAGGAGGAGGACAAGGAAAAAGTAGAGCCTTTCTTTTTAGACTTGATTGCGTATCGAAACCTTTCCGATCAGATTGAAGACTTTTTTGGAGTACCCCACCAAAGCCCTCAGGTCCTTTTGATCAAAGACGGCACGGCCGTTTACGACAATAGCCATTTTGGAATTTCCTATCCGGAAATCATGTCAAAAATTTCTTAGGCAAAAACTGCTGTTCGATAGGCGAATTCGACCATTTATCCCCTAGATTTTCCGTTCCAATTTTTTGTCAAAAAAGGGGTTAAACCTTTCATTCATCAGATAGGTCAAAGTAAGAACTTTGCATATCTATGAAAAAACAACATTTACTTAGTTTATTGATTTTTAGCTTATTGCTGAATTTTTCAGCCATGGCTCAACGGCCTGCCGAGCAGTCACAGCAAGTCCGAAAATTGACCGGAAAAGTCATTGACGGCGTGGCCAAAACTCCCATGATCGGAGCAAATGTCCTGATCAAAACAATGACCGACTCCCTTCTTCGCGGCACGGTGACTGGCGCAGATGGAGGCTTTGAAATCGAAAGACCGAGAGTCCCTCAGGTGAAGGTGGAGATCTCCTTTTTGGGATACAAAACCATCTCTCAGGTCAATACCTTCAGAGACCCGGTGGACTTGGGTGAACTCGTTCTTTTGGAAGATGCTAAGGTCCTCGGAGAAGTAGTGATCGAAGGCGTCAGTGTAGTGGGTGAGCAAAGAGGCGATACCACTTCTTTCAACGCCAATGCCTTCAAGACACAGGAAAATGCCCAAGCCGAAGACTTGATCCGGAAAATGCCCGGCATCACCATGCAGGGAGGTCAGCTTCAGGCACAGGGGGAAAATGTGCAGCGGATTCTGGTAGACGGACGGGAGTTTTTTGGAAATGATCCCAGCATAGCCCTGAGAAACCTGCCTGCAGATGCTATTGACCGCGTGGAAGTTTTGGACCAGCGTTCAGACCAAAGCCGATTGACGGGATTTGATGATGGAAATTATACCAAAACCATCAATATCATCCTCAGAGAAGACCGCAAAAATGGCTCCTTCGGTAGAGCCTATGGTGGCTATGGTACAGATGACCGCTACTCAGCCGGAGGAAGTATTAACCTTTTCAAAGGAGATCAACGGGTTTCCATTTTGGGCCTATTCAACAACATAAACCAACAAAACTTTTCCAGTCAGGACCTGGCAGGAGTAAATGCCAATGCCTCTGGAGGCGGTGGAATGAGAAGACCCGGAATGGGTGGTGGTGGCCGATGGGGCGGAGGAGGAAATAACAATTTCTTCGTCGGCAATGAAAACGGAATTGTGACGACCAATGCCCTCGGTCTAAATTATTCCGACAAGTGGGGAAAGAAAGTCAACTTCTCCGGAAGTTACTTCTTTAACAATACGACCAATGCCCTGCAGCAAATCACCAATCGGGAAACGGTGGTGAATGAAGATATCCGCCAATTCTATCAGGAAAGCCTGATCAACACCGTGGATAATTTCAACCACCGGGCAAATGCAAGAATCGAAGCGGACATTAATGAGAAAAACTCAATCATTCTGACTCCAAGCCTTTCTTTCCAAAACAACCAAACCTTCAGCGACCGGGATGCTTTGACTACTGCAAGTACAGGAGACTCCCTCTCAGCCCTCCGGTCTATCAGCAATGCAGAAACCAAAGCTTTCACCCTTTCCAACAACCTGACTTATCGTTACAAATTTGACAAGCCAGGAAGAACGCTCTCCACTGAGATTTTCACCGCATGGAACAACAGGGATCAAACCTCAGACCTGTTGGCAGCCAGCCGGGACTTCCAGAGAAACCGATTGGATACCACGCTTCAGGAAACCATAGCCCTGAATGATGGATTCAACTATCGCGTAAATCTAACCTTTACCGAAAAGCTCGGAGAAAGCTCCATCGGAACCTTAGGCTATCAGATCGGCAACAATAAAACCCGGGCAGATCAAAAAACTTTTGTTTTGGATGAGGAAAGAAGACCGGTTTTGGATACGGCCCTTTCCAATGAATTTGACAACAAATTCATCACGCAAAGACTACGAACCGGCTATGCTTACAATAAGGGTGCATACAGTGTCAACCTTAATCTGGATTATCAAAATGCACGCTTGGACAATCAGGCCTTCTTCCCGGAATCAGGGGTGTTTAAGCGGGATTTCAACAACTTCCTACCCAGTGCAAACATCAACTATCGTAATCGGGAGACTGGATTCTCCTGGAGAGTCCGATACCGCACGGATACCGATGAACCCAGCGTAACGGAGCTTCAGAATGTGGTCAACAACCAAAACCCGCTTAACCTGAGAGTGGGTAATCCTGAACTGGGGCAGAGCTTCAATCACAACATCTTCGCCAATATCAGCAAGATCAATCTGGAAAAATCAAGAACCCTGTTTATGTTCCTGAATTACTCTGCCACAAGTGATTTTATAGGAAACAACACCTTTATCACGGCTCAGGATACCCTGATCAACGGGGAAGTTTTGCTGAGACCTGGTGGACAAATTTCACAACCGGTCAATCTGGACGGCAACTGGAGAACGACCTTTTTCCTGACCTATGGAGCTCCGATCAAAAAGGTAAAAACCCAGTTTAACACCAACACACGAGTCACTTTCAACCGGATTCCGGGAATCATCAACGGGGAGCTCAATCTCAACGACAACCTTTCCCTGAGCGAAGGAGTGACTTTCAGCTCAAACATCAGCAAAAACTTTGACTTCACCCTGCAAGTCACCGGTACCTACAACATCGTCAACTCCAGCCTTCAGCAAGATCTGGATAACAACTTCTACCAGCAGGAATCCAACCTGCGACTATACTTCTCACCTAACAACGGGAAGCTCTTTGTGGGCAACAACATCGGCCATACCTTTTTCCGAGGGCTTTCCGATGGATTCAATCAGAGCTTCTGGCTATGGAACATCGAGGGAGGCTATCGATTTGCCAAAAACAACAAGGCCGAGCTGAAAGTGGTCATCTTTGACCTGCTTAATCAGAACAACAGCATCGCCCGAACCGTGTCCGACGTGTCTGTGACAGACGTCTTTACCAATGTACTGACCCGATACGGAATGCTGACCTTCACCTACATCATCGGCAACTTCAAGGAACCAGAAACTCCTCAGCAGCCTTGGATGATGGGAAGACCTTCGGGAGGAAGGACTTGGTAAAAAAGGTAAAAAACTAAAAAAAGCCGCTTGGAAGGAATTTTCAAGCGGCTTTTCTTTTTCTCTGGACTGTTTGGTTTACATCTTGGGAAGCACCACCGTATCCACGGAGTGAATTACCCCGTTTGACTGCCATACGTCCGCGATGGTTACTTTGGATTGACCTCCGTTTTCGTCAGTGATGTAAAGGTCTTTGCCTTTCATCCAAGCGGTAAGTTTTCCTCCTTGGACGGTCGTTAAGGTTGCTTTTCCGTTTCCTTTTTTAATGGCATCGGCAATGTCCTTGGAACCCATCTTGCCAGCTACTACATGGTAAGTCAAGACAGCAGTCAATTGACCTTTGTTCTCTGGCTTCAAAAGGGTCTCCACCGTTCCTGCAGGAAGTTTGGCAAAAGCTGAGTTTTCAGGAGCAAAAACGGTAAATGGTCCTTTTCCCTGAAGCGTCTCTACCAATCCGGCAGCTTTGACGGCAGCTACTAGAGTCGTGTGGTCTGCGGAGTTGACTGCATTTTCCACGATGTTTTTGGAAGGATACATCGGCGCACCGCCTACTTCTACTGTTTTTTCCATTTGAGCGAAAGCCATGTGAGCTGACAAGAAAACGAAGGCTGCGAAAGCCACTTTAAATAGTTTGTTCATGATTTGATTTGTTTTGGTTTCGAATTTGGAAGCACTTACGCAGCTCAAATCCATCTTGGATTTTCCGGTTTGGAAAAAAATTTGAAAGATTTACCCGAATGGCTAGGACATCCCGGAAGGAGTTTTGCCCAAAAAAGCTCAAAAATGGTAGCTTTGTGCCTTCAAGATTTTCAACGCATGAGTCAGGAAAGAATCGAATCCATAAAAAAAGCCATTGCGGAAGCGATTGCACATACCCCCGAACAGCTCGAAGCTTACAGGATGAAGTTTATCTCCAAGAAGAGTGTCGTAGGCGAACTTTTTGCTGCCTTGGGCCAAATCCCAAATGAGGAAAAACGAGCCTATGGACAGCTGATCAACGGGGTAAAGCAATTGGCCGAAGCTAAATTCCAAGAGCTGATCGAAAAGGTCAACTCCGCCAATAAAAAGGCGAAAAGTGCCGATTTGGATTTGACTTTGCCTCCTTCTAACCAGTCTTTGGGCGGCATTCATCCCCTGACTGCTACCCGACAGCGCATTATCGAGATCTTCGAGCGCATCGGGTTCAACCTTTCCGAAGGTCCGGAGATCGAAGATGACTGGCACAACTTCACCGCTTTGAATTTCCCGGAAAACCATCCGGCTCGGGAAATGCAGGATACCTTTTTCATCGAGAAAAATCCGGACATCGCATTGAGAACCCACACTTCTTCGGTGCAGGTGCGCGTGATGGAAAACCAAAAACCACCGATCCGCACCCTTTCTCCGGGGCGTGTGTACAGAAACGAGGCGATTTCGGCACGTGCACATTGCATCTTCCACCAGGTCGAAGGACTCTATGTGGATGAGAATGTGGGTTTCGCTGATTTGAAAAATACGCTCTACCACTTCGCTAAGGAGATGTTTGGTAAGGAAACGAAAGTGCGGTTCCGTCCTTCTTTCTTCCCTTTCACCGAACCAAGCGCGGAGATCGATATTTCCTGTTTGATCTGCGGAGGCAAAGGCTGCAATGTTTGCAAGGGAACTGGCTGGGTAGAAATCGGAGGATCAGGCATGGTCGATCCAAATGTCTTGGAAAACTGCGGGATTGATTCTAAGAAATACACCGGATTTGCATTCGGGATGGGTATCGAGCGAATCGCGATGCTGAAATATCAGATCAAAGACTTGCGACTCTTCACCGAAAATGATGTGCGGTTCCTGAGGCAGTTTAGGCCCTTGTTATAGAAAAAAGGAAAGGCTGATCGAGAGATCGGCCTTTTTTGATTTAGATTTTCCCACAGATTCACACGGATGAAAATCACAGATTTTTGCACATATCTAAACTGGTTCAAGTCTCCTGACTTGGACCAAACGAGAAGACAGTCGAAAGATTGGATTTTTTTATTGCTCACAGATTACACAGATGACCACAGATAACTTTTTTGAAATTATTTATCTGTGAAAATCTGTGCTATCTGTGGGAAAAATTAAATTTTCGCCCGATATGACTCAACTCCCCCCTCTTCCACTTTCACCAAAAACACATCCCCACTTTGTGGGTATTTTTCCAAATCTTCCGCTGAAAGATTCTCCTGTGCCGTGGTAACTAGCATGACATCCAGATTTTCTCCCCCAAAGCAGCAGGAAGTCACATGAGGCACGGGCAGTTCGATTTTATCCAAAAGTTCACCCGATTGGGGATTCCAGCGGTACACACCCGAACCCGCATAATGCGCTACCCAAAGCATTCCCTCCCGATCGATGCACATCCCATCCGGGAATCCCAATCCCTCCGGAATCTCTATCGCAATTCTGCGAAACTTGATTTCCCCTGACTCGGGATTAAAGGAAAACTCCTGGATCTTTTTGGTCGGCGTATCGATAAAATAAAAGGTTTGATGATCGGGTTTCCAGGCCATTCCATTGGAAATGGTGAGGTTTTTCAGCTGAACTTCAGGCTGTAAGTTCTTGCCGATTAAATATAGCGAACCCGCACCTTCGGTGAAAAGCGTACTCAGCGTCCCGATCCAAATTCGACCTTGAGGATCCACCTTTCCGTCATTAAAGCGATTTAAAGTCAAGTTCTCTTCAACCGCGCAAAGCTCCCCGATTTCCTCGGTCTCCGAGTCGTATCGAACTAGCCTTCGGCCCAAACCCAAAATCAACTTCCCATCTTGTCCTTCCAAAACGACTGCTAATCGATTCGGAAAATGCCGGATTTCGAGTTTTTCAGAAGTTAAATGGTATCGATGTAGATTCCCCTTTTCTATATCTACCCAAAAGAAGCATCCAAGCTTAGCAATCCACAGCGGGCCTTCCCCGAGGAAGCATTGAGAAGGGATAGATTTTATTAGGGCATTTTTCATGTTGGTATAATTGAGAGATTGGAAAATTGAAAGATTTAAAAATTAGCATTCTCCACAGTGATTACTCCATATGAAAAGGTCAAATAGGCGAATGTATGTCGTAAATCGTAAATCTAAATTCGTAAATCATTTATGCCAGTACTGCGCAATCTTCTTCTTCAAAAACGCCACGCTTCGCTCCAGCTGATCCATGCCGTCGACTCCGTCTTCGATACTGATCCAGTTGTTAAATCCAACACGCTTGAGTTCGGTGAAAATCGCATCGTAGTCATTCATTCCCTTTCCGATTTCCCCATGGCTGAGCATTTTCGCATACCCGACGGCTCCACCTTCCACTTTTCGCAGATCTTCAATCGTCCCGTATTTCAAAAAGCGATCACTCGCATGCATGGTCACCACCCGTTCCGAAACATCATACAATAAATCCAACGGATCTTCCCCTGCCAGATAGGTATTGCTTGGGTCGTAATTCACTCCAAAGTTCGGATGGTGAATGGAATTGACCAGCTTGGTGAAAATGGCCCGCTTTTGCGCAAACTCGGGGTATTCCCAAAAATCATCTTTGTAGTGATTTTCGATAATCAGCGTGATTCCCAGACTTTGGGCATAGGGCAAACACGCTTCGATGCAGTCCTTGGCGAGTTTGATTCCCTCTTCCACAGAAAGCTCGGGGCGGTACTGACCGGAAAGTACCCGGCAGTATTTTCCTCCCAATTCATCCGTCATGTCAATCCAGCGCTTTTGCTTTTGGATTTCCTTTTCCCGGAAAGCCTTATCCCGATGGGTAAAATCCGGAGAGCAGCACATCATGGGAATGACCATACCTTCGTTCTCGACCATTCGGCGGAACTTGGGCCAGTTTTTTTCATCCTTCATCTCCAAAAAACCGGCATACCATTCCAGTCCATCCAGCTTTAGCGGAGCAGCAAGCTTCACCCAATCGGCAATTTTCATGCTCCCATCCTTGCAAAGCTGCTGCATAAAGGCCTTGGGAAATGCGGCTAATTTGGGCATGATCTCTTATTTGAAGGTTTTATTGTCTTTGGGTAGATTTCTCCCAATCATCGGGTGCTGCTCCAAGGTGAGCACCTGTCCTGAGACCGGTCCGCTTTCGTCAGAAAGAAAGAAAATACAAGCGGCAGCAATCTCCTCAGGCGAAAGAATTCTCCCAGACGGAGCAATGATGGCCGGCAAGTCTTCGTACCAGGTTTCGGAAAGTCCGTGCTCCTTTTTCCGCTCTTTTTCGCGCTCGGTCAAGACCCAACCCGGATTGACTTGATTTACCCGAATGCCATATTCCCGCATGAGAGAATCTCCTAAATTGCCTGTCAGGGTCATGATTGCCCCTTTGGAAACTGAATAAGCCAGCAAATTAGGCTCCCCACTCCAGGCATTGATTGAACCGATATTGAGGACATTGCCACGGGTTTTGATAAGTTCGGGCAAGGCTTTTTGGATCAGGAGAAAGGGCGCGACCGTATTGATATCCAATACTTTTTGGAAAAAGACCCGATCCGTGTTGTGAATATCCGAAGCGATGACCCAAGCGGCATTGTTGACGACGGCATCGAGTTTCCCGAACCTTTTCACGGCTAGATTCACCAGATTCTCAGGGCAAGTCTCGGAAGTGATGTCTTCACAGTGGAACACCGCTTGTTCGGATCCAATCTCCTCTTCGACTTCTTCTCCGAGGTACTGCTCCAACCCATGCAAAACCACTTTAGCTCCCTCAGCAGCACAACGCTTTGCGATAGCTTTTCCGATCCCGGTGGTACTTCCTGTGACGATGATGACTTTGTCTTTGAGTCGCATGTTAGAAGGGTTTTAAAACTGATTTCACCACTTGACCGGTGTGCATTTTTTCAAAAGCCTCGTGCCACTCCGTAATCGGCCAAACACCTCCAATAATCGGTTTGACATTCAAGGCTCCACTTGCGAGGAGGGCGATCACACGCTCCCAAATCGGCCAGTTGTGGCTGAAACTTCCCTGCAATCGCACGTTTTTCTGCACGATGGGATCGATGGAAAAATTAAGCGGCTGAGGTCCCCATCCTACTTTGGTGATCTGACCATTTTGGCGAACCAGCTTCATGGCAATTTTCAAAGTGATGCTGTGTCCTGCCGCATCCACCACCACGTCAGCTCCCAGTCCATCCCGCTTTTTGGCCCAAACTTCTGCGGCATCTTCTCCGATCAGGCAATCACATCCGTAGGCATTCTTGGCAATTTCTAATCGGCCCCGATCCGCTTCCAAACCCAACACCGCCACTTCAGCCCCACAAAGTCGGGCCACCGCAGCACAAAGAATCCCGATCGTCCCCGGACCGATGACCACTACCCGATCTCCGGGTTTGATATGGGAATTTCCCACCAAGGCATTGAAGGCCACGCAGCAGGGTTCGGTGAGGCAAGCTTCTTCGAAAGACAAGTTTTCAGGCACGGTATGCAGGCATCGGGCAGGGACTCGTACAAACTGAGTCATTGCCCCATTCACTCCATAGCCAAAGCCTTTTCGGGTCGGATCAAGATTGTAGAGTCCGACTTTGCTCATGGGGTTTTGAGTGTCAATCACGGCAGCAGTTTCAGAAACTACCCGATCTCCGACTTTCCAACCGGATACCCGGGAACCCAAATCGGCGATTTTTCCGCCAAACTCATGACCCAAGACCACCGGATAATTCACCGGCCAACTATGGTCCGAAGTCCATTGATGCAGGTCACTTCCGCAAACGCCGACATTTTCGACCTCTAAGAGAATATCTTCTTCCCCGATTTCGGGAACCGGTATTTCACGGATTTCTACGGAATATTTTTGCTCGGAGTAATTGACTACTGCTGGGATTTTTGTGCTGGACATGGCTTAGGATTTTGTGGGGAAAACAGTGGTTTGGGAGTGGATAGCTTCACAGATCATTCGAAGGGAGGATTCCAGATCACCATCAGCGGTTTTAAAGGAATCCGCATCGATGGTCAGCGGTGCGCCTAATACGACCAAAGGAGCTCCATATTGAGGGCATTGGATAGCTTGCTCCAGGGAAAGTCCTCCCACCGCCTGCACGGGAATATTCACTGCAGCCACTACCTCCCGGAGTTGATCAAGTGGACTTGGCATGCGATGACCCGCAGCAGCAATACCTCTTCGCTCATCATAGCCGATATGATGAATCACGTAATCACAGCCCAAATCCTCCAAAAATTTCGCTCCCTCGACCATATCTGGGCAGATCATATTGTCGCCCATAACTTGGACACCAAAGTCTTTCCCAGCTTTGACCACACACTTGATAGTCTCAGCATGGGCACGCGCCATGACCACCACATGAGTTGCACCGGCTTTGGCCATCATTTCGGCTTCGAGATAGCCTCCATCCATGGTTTTGAGATCAGCGACGATGGGAATCCCGGGAAAGGCTTCTCTGAGTTTTCGGACACCGTGAAGGCCTTCGGCGAGAATGAGTGGAGTGCCAGCTTCCAGCCAGTCCACCCCGGCTCGGAGTGCCATTTCTGCCGTTTCGAGTGCTTCATCGATATTGGTTAAGTCCAAAGAGATCTGGACAATGGGTCGCATAGGTTTTGGGTTTAGAGTTGAATCTCAATATAAAATTTTTTGCCCCCAGAAGCATCCAGATAAGACGGTCAGAAGACCATTTCCAAAAAGATTGTCGATTTAATCACAGATTCTGATAAATTCCCTCACCCAAACTAGCCTCACCATGTCCGACAAACGCCGAACTACCCTGAAAGACATTGCCAAAGCATTGAATCTTTCCCCTTCTACAGTTTCCCGAGCTTTGAACGGCTACCCTTCTCTTTCGGAGGAAACCATACAACTGGTGAAAGACTATGCGGAAAAGCATAATTATGTCCCCAATCCCATTGCGGTCAATTTTCGGAAAAATCGCACCTCCATCATCGGAATGATCGTACCCCATATCGTTCATCACTTTTTCTCCACCACGATCAGTGGGGCCATGGAAACTGCCAAAAAGCAAGGCTACAGTATTTTGTTGGCACAATCTCAGGATCTCCTGAAAGACGAAATTCTGGCCAGCCAACATCTCTTGGGCATGGGGGTCGATGGATTGCTGATTTCAGTTTCCAATGAAACGAAAGAGGCTGAGCACTTGCAGGCCTTTTTGGATGAGGGAAAGCCTGTAGTTCAATTTGACAAAGTCACCGATCAGCTGGACGGCCCCAAGATAGAAGTGGATGACTTTGAAGGAGCCTACCAGGCAATGAGCCATTTGATCCGTCAGGGATACCGGAAAATTGCCCATCTGAGTGGACGAATGGAGGTCAAAAATGCCCATGAGCGATTCTTAGGCTATAAAAAAGCACTGAAAGACCATGGTTTGGAATTTAATGAAAAATGGGTAAAAAACTGCTTTGACATTTCCGAACAGGAAGGTTTTGAATTTACCCATGAATTGATGGAATCAGCCGATAGACCCGATGCTATTTTCTGCATCACGGACTTGGTGGCATTGGGCTCCATGAATTACCTCAAGTCCTCAGGTTACCAGATTCCCAAACAGATTGGTCTGATGGGGTTCAGCAACTGGATGCTTTCTGAATATACCAGTCCTTCCCTGAGCTCGGTAGATCAATTTGGAACCCAAATGGGCAGTAAAGCCGCAGCACTTTTGATTGATCTCTTGAAAAAACAGGAACTGGGTGCCAATGAAAGGCTGGAAGTGAAAACTGAAGTAATCATCAGAGGGTCTTCGATGCGGAGTTAAACAAATCAGGACAGGCCTTCAAAACCTATCCTAATTGATCAAGACTTGGGTTCAAAAATCCGGAATCCATAGGGCTCCAAGATCAGATATTCATGATCCGGCCCAATCTCTACCTCTGACTGAGTCCAATGATCCCAAAGTCTACCCGAGCCTTCTCCCTGCTCTCTGAAGGCATACCAAGTCAGGTATGCAGCTTGGTCTGAGAAGTTGAATAGACAATACATCCGCTCATTTCCCATTCTTCGGACAAATCCTGCCACATGAATATTGTGGGGACTCATCCAGGAAATATTGCTCAGGTCGCTAAATAGCTCGTGGGATTTTCGGATTTGAAGCAATCTTTTGGTTCCAGAAAAAACCTGTTCCTCCACCGTACCGGGTTCCTTTTTCCGGTTGACCTTTTCCCAATCAATCACCGGACGATGCATCCATCGGTTGTCGTAGCTTTTCCCGGGATCATTTTGATAGCTGTAGTCATTGGTATAGCCGACTTCATCTCCATAAAAAAGCATGGGCAACCCTCCCAAGAAAATGGAATGAGCCTGCATCATCAGGATTTTTTGAATGCTTTGATCGATTGCCGGACCATTTCCTTCGATCAGCGCTTTTTCCAATCCGCAGAGCGAAGCTAAGGTTCCTGAGATTCTGGCATCGCCTGTCTTGGGATTGGAGGAGAAAAGAGCACCCCTCGCGGGACTCATCCACTGATCGCCGGAGAAGGAATAATATTCTTTGAGAAACTTCCGGTGCTGATAGGGATCTTTTCCCGCCTGAGCGATCATGTAATCATCATAGCCCAATCCGATGTCGTCATGGCATCGGGTGTAGGTAATCCAAGAAGTTCCGTAGGGTTTTTGCAAAATCTCATGCTGGGCATTGAGCATCACGCGAGTTTCGCCCGAAGCAAGCATATCCCACTGAAGGGCCATTTGGGTAGCATTGTAGGCAAAATCACATTCCTGAGCGATGAATTCTCCCGTGCCGAAATACTTCATGATTTCCTTCGGAGCCACGATTGCCTCGCCCAAAATAGCCATTCCCGGAGTGGCCACCTGCACACATTGCTTGATAAGTCGGAGCAAAGTGTGGGCCTGAGGAAGGTTTTGGCAGGAAGTCCCCATCTGCTTCCAGATGAAGGCAGGGGCATCAATTCGTAGCAAATCCACTCCGAGATTCCCGTAAAACAGCACGTTATCCAGCATAGCCCGGAATACATGCGGATTGGTATAGTTCAGGTCCCACTGATAGCGGTGGAAAACGGTCATTACCCATTTTCCCATTTCTGCATCCCAAGTGAAGTTTCCGGGAGCACTTTCCGGAAAAATCTCAGGCATAGCCCGCTCAAACTCGTCGGGGATAGAGCGGTTTTCATAGGTATAAAAGAAATCCTGATAGTAGGATTCGCCAGTTTTCGCCTTTCGGGCCCATTCGTGGTGATGCGAGGTATGATTGAGCACGATGTCGAGCATGAGGTACATGCCCTTGCTGTGCATTTTTTTCCGAAGGGAAATCAATTCCTCCAGCGTTCCAAAGCGGGAGTCCACTTTTCTGAAATCCGAAACAGCATAGCCCCCGTCACTTTCTCCTTCCGGACTTTCGAAAACCGGCATTAAATGAAGAAAATTCACTCCCAATTCCTCCAAATGGGACAATTTGGAAGGCATGGTTTTCAAATTTCCCGCAAATCGATCCACATACAAGCTCATCCCGGCCAGCTGATTGCTGAGAAACCAAGTTCCAGTTTTGGCTTTTTCCTCATCTCGCTTGCGCAAGCCTTTTTCTCTGGACTGATAGGCCTTCACCAGGACTTTTAGCAAAGCTTCAAATTGACTTTCTGCCTCGGGATGGGCCGCATAGATTTCTCCATAAAGCCTATGAATTTTGGGCAGATGCTCATGAAGGGATTGAATAAAGGATTGGTCTTTTTTCTCATTAATTCCCTCCTCCAGAAAAATCTGTTGGACTAGCTGAGCAAGTAAAGATTCAGGGTACATTCGAATAAACTTATTTTCAGAGTTTTAATGTCCGGAGGAAACGATAACCTCCTCAGGATCGATATTTTTATTTTCCTTGATCAGCAAGGTGGCTGCAGCCGCGATCAACAATAAAACTCCGGCGAATGAAATCGCCATTCCTGCGTCATTGGCGAGGAAGTTTTTGGAGATAAAGCCGAAAGTCAGTGTCTGAAGGATCATGGGAATCACGATCATCATGTTGATAATGCCCATGTAAACTCCGTAGCGCTCTTTTGGGATTTCATTGACCACTAGCAGGTAAGGCACACCCATCATACTGGCCCAAGCAATGCCAAATCCGGTCATTGGAGCAAAGAGCAGGTATTTATTCTCTATCATCGGGAATGCAATCAATCCCAAGCCGGCCATGATCAGGCAGAGAAAATGGACGGTTTTGGGACCAAATTTCTTGGCCATTCCCACCAAAAAGAAGGCGGAAAGGAAGGTGACGATATTGTACCAGCCATTGACCAAGCCGGTCCACCCTACGGCTTCCTCATACTTGGCAGGATCACTGGAAGGAGTGGCATCCCAAACAGAAAGGGCGATGGATTTGGCGGCATTTTGCCAATAGCAAAACAGGGCATACCACTGGAAAAGGTACACCAAGGCCAGCTTCCACATCACCGGAGGCATTTGGATGATGGACTCGATGATTTCCAGGTTTTGGGCAAAAAGCACTTTGGCCGTGGGATTATTTTCCGCCCAATGGATAGTTTTCCGGATGATTTTCCGATCAAAAATCGAAGGCACCAAAAGGAGAAGAAATACCATGTAGGCAATCAGCGTAGTCAGAATAGAAAGGAAAAACTGAACCGCCGGATGAGGCATGCCCTTATTCCGCTCTTTGAGCGCCGCCAATTCCTCCGGAGAAGGGGGATATTCTGGGGTTTTGGACATACTCCACAAGACCGAAGTGATGGAGCAAACTGTTCCGAGGAAAAAAGAGGCATATACCCACATCGGGAGTGAGCCAATGGTACCTTTGAAGAAAATCTGAAAGACGAAAAGAGAAAGGTTGGCTAAGGTGATTCCCAAACCGGTGAAGAAGCTTTGGGTCAAAAAGCCCTGTCCATACTGATCCTCGGGAAGCGAATCCGCGATCAGGGCCCGATAAGGCTCCATGGCAGTATTGTTTGCAGCATCCAGCACCCAAAGCAAACCCGCAGCCATCCACAGCGAGCTGCTGAAAGGATAGAAGAACAAACAGATGCTGCACATCAGTGCTCCGATGAAAAAGTAAGGCTTCCTCCGGCCGTATTTGTCACTCCAGGTGCTGTCACTGAGTGCTCCGATAATCGGCTGAATCAAGAGTCCGGTCATGGGTCCGGCCAAATTCAAAATCGGAATCTCGTCCGGCGCAGCACCCAACATGTCGTAGATGGGATTGACTGCACTTTGCTGAAGTCCAAAGCTGTATTGAATCCCAAAAAACCCAACGTTCATGTTGATGATTTGGGAGAAGGATAGTTTGGGTTTTTGCATGAGGTTAAACGGGTTATTTGATGCCTTTTTCAGGCTTTGGGCTACAAAAAATAGGAAGAAAAGCCCGGTTAAAAAGGGGCAATCGGCGCAGGGAAATAAGATTTGGTCCTCAAACCCCTAGGAAATCGTTTGATTTTGGAAATATTTTTTTGAAAAAATTCCAAACTTTTCAAAATTCTCCGGTCTTTGGAGGTCAATATGATGCTGACTCAACAACTAAAAAACGCATTTAGAAAGTATAGGAAAAATCGTTGGAATCGGCTTTATGACATTCCTCACCATTTCAAAGCTGATCAAGCCTTAAAGTCATTGGCAAGCCAAAGAAAAACTATTTCTCCCGGTCAGGAATCCCAGTGTCTAGACTACGCAAATTCTGTCTTGGGTTCTAAAGCTTTTTCACCTTGGTTGAAAGTGTATACGGCATTTCAGGGAGAATTTAAAGAGGGGTGGATTCCGGATAATTACATCGGAAGAATCGTATCTCCTGCGATGAATGGGCCTTGGAGGGGAATTGGCCAATTCAAAACTTTAAGCAGGAGACTTGTCAATTCTCCATCAATACCAGATTTAGCCTATTTCATCAAGGGAAGTTGGGTTTCCCTAGAAGGTGAACCTGTGAACTTGAAGCAAGTGAAGGAGATCTGCTTCCAAGACTTTTCCCACGTCTTTTTGAAAATGGATTTTTCTCAGCAAGGAAATGGAATTATCAAACTCGACAAAAGTAAGTTTGACGGGCTGGATTTTTCCTCCCTTGGGGATTTTGTCCTACAAAAGCCCATTAAGCAGCACTCATTTTTGGAAGAAATAAGCCCAGGATCTGTTGCTACTCTTCGTGTAACCACGGTAAAACTTGCCGGAAATTCTGCTGTAAATAGACTTTCCGGACTGAGAATCGGAAGCAAAGGGGAGGAATTTATTACTTCGAAGAATTCGCTGAGGATTCCCATATTTCTGAAAACAGGAGATTTTTTTGAATCTGCATTAAAGAGTGACTGGTCTATACTTTCTTCTCATCCGGAAACGGGTGAAAAATTCAAAGGATTGACATTTCCTCATTTCCATAAAGTAGTAAGATATTGTGAGATGCTCCACGACCAATTTCCCCATTTTCAACTTATCGCATGGGATGTGTCCGTCGACGATTTGGGGGAAGTATTTATCATGGAATGGAATACCGATGAACCGGGGATTATTTATTCGGAAGCCACTATTGGTCCTCACTTCAGAGACTTAGGCTGGGAAAATTTATGGAAAAAGGCCCCGAATGGGGCCCTTTAGTGTCAATTAAAATTAATTCTGAAGTCTCGCCTGAATCTCCTGAATTAGCCCGTCATACTTTTTAAGGATCCGAGCCCAATCATCAAACTTCTCATCGTCCTTTACTGTGACTTGATTTTTCCCGTCGAGAAATGCCTCCTGAGAAATCAACTTAACGGAATAAGCTTCCTGATTTGAATTTCCTCCATTACTTACTACCAAGCGGGTTCGTATGATGCTGGATTGGAAGTTTTGGACCTGCCAGGAAGTAGTCAAATAGCGAGTGTTAAAGTCTACCGTTTCAAGAATATCGAAATAACCTGTTACAATTCCGCTAAGAATTTTCCATGCATCTTCTGGAGTATGGATTGGATTGATTGGAACAGTGATTCTGACATTTGCCAAATCAGAAGAAACTGAAGAGGTATAGGCCTCATCTACCTGCATTTCCAAGAAGTCTGCGGTAGGCGGTTCCTGCATATTGGCTTGATTACAGTAGTTTTTGATGTACCGGATAAAGCCATCTTTGCTAACGCGAACTTCCACACAGGCATTTTTTGGAACTTTCAGATCATAAGATCCATTACCGACTCTTTTTCCTGCGATCTCAATCGAGGCATCATTGGGAGCAGTGGTAATCTTCACCAATCTGTCTTCCAGAGTGACTTTGTCTCTTACCGGAGGTTCAGGGTCTCCGTCTTTGTTGCAATGAACTTTCTCATAATTTACAAAACCTTCCTTGGTCACGGTGACAGTCACACAATCTCCAAAAGGGATTTTGATATCCTGATTTCCTCTGCCCACTGAGGTGCCGTTGGCGGAAACAGTAGCGTCTGCAGGCGTAACTTCAAGCCTGACTTGTCGGTCTTTGAGGACGAAATGCTCTTTGAATGGAGGGGTTTCTTTGTCTGCTTGATTGTAATAGACTTTGGAAACAGGGGCAAAACCCGGCTTTTTGATCTCAACGGTCAAAAAGCGGTCTTTGGCGATATAGAGAAAAATGGCTTTAGTTCCAATCACCCTTCCGTCCACATAAATCTCTGCGTCAAAAGGCTCTGCTGTAATATCCACCTGTCGGGTATCCAAAGTGATTCTTTGCTCCTTATCCCATTTTAGGTCTTTGTTATATTCTTTGATGACACTTTGGTAGCCGGGCTTGACGATTTTTACCCGGTTTTTAGAATCTTTTTCCAACTTTATTTCGACTGTTCCTGTGCCTAATTCCTGTTTATCAGAATCATCATAATCATTCAAGAGAATAAATTTGGCATCGCTGTGATTCGCAGTAAGCTGGATTTTTTGGGAGAAGGTGAAAACAGTAGAGGCAATAAAAAGAAAGGCTGTAAGTAAAGATTTTGAATGCATAAGATACTTGTAAGGGTGTAAAAGACCCTGCAAGAAATTCAATTTGAATTATTTATGCAAACCGAGACGAACGATAAAGTTCAATTTTTCTTGCCTTTTACCCATGCTTTCTTCAAAAAGTTCAACCAATTGCCGTGCATGACCTTTTCTACATCCGTCTCGGCATAGCCCCTTTTTCTAAGTAAGTCAGGGATCTTTTGCAAATCAGCTATGGTTTCCAAATCATGTGGACTTTGCTCCCTGCCAAAAGCCCCATCCAAATCTGAACCGATTCCGATGTGATTGGCATTCCCGGCAATCTGACAGATGTGGTCTAGGTGATCGAGCACCGTTGAAATAGTCACATTTCGCTCTTTGGGTGTACTTTTTCCCCGCACCCAACCCGGACTGAGCATCCATGCATCAAAGGCCCCACCGATGACGGCTCCTCGATCGATTAAGGCTTTGATCATCTCATCTGAAAACTGTCGATTGTGATCGACCAAGGCTCGGCAATTGTTATGGCTGGCCCATACCGGACCTTGGTATATTCCCAAAGCATCCCAAAATGCCAAATCGCAAAGATGCGTGGCATCCAAAATGATCCCGAGCTCATCCATTTTTTTCACCAGCTCTTTTCCCTGATTACTCAAAGGAGCAGAAGAATCGGTTCCAAAGGCATATCGTCCCGGTCCGTAATGTGCGGGACCCAACGCGCGAAGACCGCTTTCGTAGGCTTTTTCCAAGTAATCGAGATTTACGATCGAGTCCGCACCCTCCAATGAAAGGATAAATCCAACCGGCTTTTGGCTTTTATCCACACCCTGATTCCAGTTGGCCAAATGAGCCTCCAACTCACTCCAATTCCGGATTTGGGTCATTTCTCCCTTTTCTACCATCGCTCGATACCATGCCAACTGACCTTGTGTCTGCGCCCAAGCCTGTTCGGGCGAATGCCAACCCGGAAGGTGATTGTCCGGCGCCACGAATCGGGCGATCTGTGTGGCCACCACAAGTCCTACATTTCCTTTGCGCAGCTCAGGCAGAGAGACTGTCGCATTTCCTCGGTCGGGTTTGTCAGTCAGGCCTTTTTCACGGGCATTGATCTCGGAGACGGGACGGGTGAGGTCTCGATTCCACTCGAGGGCATTCATACTCAGGTCGAGGTGCGCGTCTAACGTAAACATAGCTTAGAAGGCTTGAAGGACAAAAACAGTGGGGATTTTATGCAGGTCGACGGGATGATTTTTCCAGTCGGCAATGGTCTTGGTTTGGATAAATTCATCCGCAGCCGTGAGATTCTTGGCGATGCAAAGCTTGGTTTGCGGAGCCAAGTTAGAAAGTAAATCTTCCAAGAGTTGGTTATTTCGGAATGGCGTTTCCATAAAAATCTGAGCACGTTTTTCTCGGATGGATTCGGCTTCCAGTTTTTTCAAGACGGCGGCTCTTTCTTTTTTATCAATAGGCAAATAGCCGTGAAAAGCAAAAGACTGCCCATTAAACCCAGAACCCATCAGCGCCAAAAACATGGAACTGGGCCCGGAGATCGGCACGACTTGAATGCCCTTTTGGTGGGCATAGGCTACCGCCATGGCTCCCGGATCAGCAATACCTGGACAACCCGCCTCCGAAATCACCCCGATATCTGCTCCGTTCATCAGAGGCTGCATGAGTCGATTGATGGATTCGGGAGGGGTTCCTTTATCCAAGACTTCCATGTGTACCTCTTCCAGATTAACCCCCAACTTCAAGCTGGAAATATATCTCCTCGCGGAGCGGGGATTCTCGACCAAAAAGATTTTGGTATGGGCGATGACCTCCTGAACTTGAGGAGAAATAACCCAGTGTGCGGTGTTTTCAGCCAAGACATTGGGAATCAAGAAAAGCTTTCCTTTGGGCATTGGAACATGTTTGAAATGGGCCGAAAGTTAAAATTTAAAGCCCAAAATCTTTACCTTTTACAACAATGAACCTTCAAAAAATGAAAAAGCTAATCATCCTACCCTTCCTCTTTCTTCTCTCATTAGTTGCTGGTAATGCCCAAAATCTCAAAGCCCTTGTAGGCGGTACCTTAATCGACGGATTTGGAGGAAGGCCAATCCGTAATTCGGTGATCCTCATCGAAGGCGAGCGGATCAAAGCAGTGGGGCAAGTGGGAAGTTTAGCCATTCCACAAGGAGCGGAAATCATCTCCACCGAAGGGATGAGTGTCCTTCCCGGACTTTGGGACATGCATGTGCACCTCATGCTGAATGGACACAGCGACTACACACATTGGGACAGCACCTACATCGATGTGTTTGAGTCGGTTATTATGCCTTCTTCTGCCCATCAGTTGTTGATGGCTGGAGTGACGAGTGCACGAGACCTGGGAGCCCCACTCGAAGCGAGTATCAATGTCCGCAATCGAATCAATCGAGGCGAAATCCCCGGTCCCACGATCTATGTTTCGGGGCCTTTTATCCAAAAAGCACCCTATCCCGGAACGGAAGCCTTCCGCTGGGGAGTGAATGGTGCCGCTGATGCACGAGCTAAAGTCAAAAAACTCATCGATGCCGGAGTGGATGTAATCAAGCTGATCGATCAGGATCAGATGACTCTAGAAGAAGCCAAAGCCGTGGTCGATGAAGCACATAAGTACGGAAAAATGGTAGTCGGCCATTCTCACCGACCCGACGAAATCCGAATCGGATTGCAGATCGGCGTGGACAACTTTGAGCATACAGGCTTAAGTTCGGCGCCGGAGTATCCCGAAGACATCATGCAGATGATGAAGGAACGCGCCGCCAAAATGAACCTTGGGCCGCTCTTCTGGACTCCAACTGTCGAAGGTCTTTTCAACTATGAGTACGTCCGCGACAATCCCGAAAAGCTGGACGACACGTCATGGCACTTAGGCCTGCCGGATTCAATTATTAGGGATATCCGCGCCTCCTTGAGGTACCCAGGAAGGATGTCCTACTTCCAATTGACGCCTGTGAGAAAACCAACCTTGACCAGAAAGTTTGCTCAGCTAAGAGAAAGTGGAGTTGTCATGTTGGTGGGAACGGACAGCGGTATTCCGATGAAATTCCACAGCCAAAGTACATGGAATGAGCTGGATGTGTGGGTAAATCAATTTGGCATGGATCCTCTCCTGACGATCAAAGCTGCCACCTATTGGCCTGCTGTGGCTATGAAAGTCGATAAAGACTATGGGACCATCTCTGAAGGAAAGTACGCTGATATAATTGCAGTAAGAGGAGATGTGCTCCGCTACATCAACCTGCTCCAAGATGTGGATCTGGTGATGAAGCATGGGAAAAGAGTTAAGTAGCCGAAGGTTAATTGGTAGAGTGAAAAATGCAAAGAAGCAGTCTCAAAAGTGAAGTTTGTCACATTGAGCGATGTCGAAATATCGTCCAGAAAGCTGGAAATGGCCTTCGACTCCGCTCAGGCTGACAACGAAACGATTTATGAGACAGCTTTTTTCTTTATTAAGTCGATTTTTACTTGTTGGAAGGTTTGTAGCCTATGGCATAGGGAGTCCAAATTTCATAGATCGGGCTGCCGGTAGAGCTTAGTCCACTATGATGCCACTCTCCATCGATGACTTCGAAATCAAATCCCAAACTTGCACCGACTCTGTTATTATCTCTGGAGAAAAAAGTGATGTTTTCTGTGTATTTCCCGTCTTTGGCGGTGTAGGTTCCCCCTCCAGTGCCTGAGAATTCTCTGGTTTCAGAGTTGAACGCGACCCATTGAAATCTCCCTCCGCTGAGGATTTTAATCGTTCGTCGCGCTCCGGGTGTGGATCTTGAAATCTGATCGTCCCTTTTTCTTCCGGTGATCACCCAGTTTCCAGTCAATTCATCCTCAGCATCAGAAATTTTTTCCCATACCTCCACCAACATGCCATTGTTGGTATCCGCTGATAAGGTGAGCTTATTTCCGGAAAGTTCTGCTTTGAATGGGGTGGTGGTGCCTACTTGGAGGGGATTGAGCGTGAAAAAATCCAAGGTTTCGGAATATTTACCATTTGCGTAAGCATAGGGTCCACCCCCTGCACCGATAAAGGCATTGTCGCTGACATTTTTTACTCCAAAGGCAAAGTAATCGTCCTGATAAATCTTGATGTATTCCTGGTCGGTGACGGCTTTGCCATTTTGGCTTGTCAATTTCCAAGCCCCTTCTAGGCTCTGACCACTCACCCAAGTAAACAAGAACAGAAGCGGTAAAACAATTAATTTTTTCATGGCTAAGGCTTTTTAGATTGTTTTACTGAAATTCCCGATTCGGGGCCAGAATTCCAAAAGAAATTTGGTGATCGGAAAATTCGGGGCTAAAGCATGAAAAAATGAGGGAATTCCAGCTTGGGAAAAGCAAAGAGGGCGTTTTGGAAATGATTCCTGAGCGGAGAATCAAGAAAGTCATGCTTGGAGAAAGAGAAGTAGCTATTCTGAGACTAAAAGAAAAAATCTATGCCTTTGAACCCTTCTGCCCACACCGTGGAGCATCCTTGCTCACTGCCTTCACCAATGCGCAAGAGGAAATCATCTGTCCCCTTCATCAGTATCGGTTTGACTTAAAAACCGGGCAGGTGCGAAGCGGATATTGCAGAGACATGGAAGTTTACCCTTGTACCCTAAACGAAGAAGGACTGACTATCCAAATACCTTAGCAGATCAGTGGAGTTTGCTTCCGTTGGGCACAGGTCTTTCTACTGAGGCTAAAACAATGCCTCCTTCTTCAGCAGAGAATCCGGTAATGAGGATTTCGGACATAAAATCGGCAATTTGCCGGGGTTTAAAATTGCAAACACAGATCACCTGCCTACCAATCAGGCTTTCGGGAGTGTACCAATGGGTCACCTGTGCAGAGGACTTTTTGACTCCTAAATCGTCCCCTAAATCCACCCAAATTTTATAGGCAGGTTTTCTGGCTTTTTCAAAATTTTCTACCTGAATTATGGTCCCAATTCTCAAATCCACTTTGTTGAAATCTTCTAGGTCAATCGTTTGCATAGCCAATTTTTTTGCTAATTTTACAAACCTTTCTCAATTACCCCAGTTTAAATAAGGTAAATCCAACTCATGATGTCAAAGACAAACAACACCTTTTTGAAAAGTTTCGGTTTGTTTTGCTTGGTTTCTATTGGGATGGTTTCCTTTTCTCAGGAAGCTTTAGCCCAAGGAGAGCAAGAAAAGGTAGAAGAAAATGTTCCCCGGATTTTGGACAGACCCACATCTGTGGATGATCATACTTCCTCTCAGGACATTTCAACTCTTTTGGCACCAGAGGGTACTCGAGTAAAGCCGATTGTAAAATCAACAACTCCGGCTAAAAAAGATTCTCCAGAAAAGGATACCAAAAAAACAGATTCTCCTTCCACACTTTCATTTAATCTTTTCTTGTACGTGGTGGACAAATTCAAAGAAAACAATCAAAGAGCCGATTAATTTTAATCGCTTTTAAAACATAAAAAACCCGCTCAGATTCAATTCTAAGCGGGTTTTCTTTTTATCGATTTTTTTGATCAATTCTCTTTTAGAAAATTCTCTATATCCTTTAGGCTCATTCTTCCCTCATAGTATGCACGACCAAACACTGCCGCAGAAACTCCCAAATCTCTTAGCCTTCTGAAGTCGTCCACATTTCGAACCCCTCCGGATGCCGCCAAGTTGATCGTAGGGAATTTCTTCAAAATCTCTTCATACAGCTCAAAGTTTGGTCCTTCCATCACGCCATCTCTAGTCACATCGGAGCATTTGAGGTATTTCAGCCCTCGCTGATAGAAATAATCGATATGGTCAAAGAGATCGATTTCGGTCTTTTTAAGCCATCCTCTGATTTTAATTTTGTGATCTTGAGGATTGGTATCTGCCGCTAGATTGATTTTTTCTCTACCATAAGAAAGAATGAACTGGGCAAATCGCTCAGGATGATTTGCAGCCGCAGATGCAATGGTGACGGTCTTAGCACCGAATTCAAAACACTTGATTACATCACCATCCGTGGATACACCTCCTGTAAAATCTACCTTCAGATCTGTATATCCTGTGATCGCTTCGAGGATATGGTAATTCTTTGGCTCCGCCCTACGTGCCCCATCCAAATCCACCAAATGAAGCCGCTTAATTCCAATTCCCTCAAACACCTGGGCAATTTCCAAGGGATTGTTGGAAATGACTTCTTCAGTGGAAAAATCACCCCTTTGCAGGCGAACGCATTTTCCGTTGATCAGCCAAATAGATGGAATTATTTCAAACATAGGTTATTCGATTTTTTTGGTTAAGACTTGGAGCTTTTCTGTGCAGAGGATAAATATACAACCCCAAAATGATCCTAACTGCAATTCTTGCAGAAATGATTCATTTTTTAAATTAAAATGCGCTCTCTGGCTAAAAATTCTTAAAAATCCCTTCAAAAATTGATCAAAATCTCAATTTTGCAATACGTCCTCCCGAACCTGAGGTCCATATTGCACTCCCATCCACGGAATTTTTAACCGCATGAAACCCAGTCTTTGAAAATGAGGCCCAGGTATTTCCCAAATCCAAAGAAAAGTCCGACCCAGATGGCCCAACTGCGATAAGCATTTTTTTCCCCTTCAAAAAAGCTACTCCTGAACGATAGCCAAAAGGAGATACTTCAGGAATTTGGAAACCGGAGAAGTCCGAAAATAAAGCATTCCCCTCTCTGGATTCTGGCAGGGTATAATCTCCACCTACCATGATCAATCGGCCCTCAGCCTCTGTCATGGCAAAAACTCCCTTGGCACTTTCTCCCTGCGCCATCAGTGGAAGTGGGTTTACCTTCCAAGACATATCCATGATCGAATATCGGTGAAGGCGGCTGGAAGAACCTCCTGTGGCAAAAATCACTTCATTTGAATTGGCAATAAGTGAGGATGAACTTGCAGCGAATGCAGCTTCCCCATTCAGGGCTTCAGGTAATTTTTCTAAAGACTTCCAAGTCTTCCCTCGGTCTGAGCTAGCTAAGACCATCCATTTTCTTCCTACAGGATCTCCCAATACGTAGCCTACATCCCCAAAGAAATAGATTGCATCAAAAAAGGCCTCTTCTCCTTCCCTGTGGACTAGACTCCAAGTCGTCCCCCCATCCTCTGTCCTAAAGATCAAAGCAGGCTGTCCGGCAGATGCTGCTACTGCATTGAGCTCATCCCATGCATAAATGGACCTGAAATCCACTGTATCCAAACCTGCTATTACTCCATTTTCCCAAGTTTTACCTCCATCTTGGGTTTTAAGCCATGTGCCTCCACTACCACTTGCCCAGCAGATTTGGTCAGAAACAGGGGCAAGCCCTCGCAAAGAAGAATTCACCGGAGTTTTTACTTCTTCCCAACGGGGGCTTTGCCCAAAGAGAACTTGAGATAAGCCAAAGAAAAAGAGGACGAAAAGAAGCTTTTTCATCAAACGTCCACTTTCCTGTAGGCCTCAATCAGGGCTAATTCCCCTTCTTTTCCTGGCTGAGCATTGCCATGCTCCATCCCCAGAATTCCGTCAAAGCCTTTTTTATTCACCCATTCGAAGACATTGGAATAATTGATCTCACCGGTTCCAGGTTCCTTTCGGCCCGGATTGTCACCAATCTGTATGTAGGCAATTTCGCTCCAGGTCTTCTCCATGGTGGCAATCAGATTGCCCTCATTTCTCTGCATGTGATAGATGTCGTAAAGGATTTTGCATGAAGGACTTCCCACTGCTTTGCAAATCATGTACGTTTGATCTGCATGTCGAAGAAAGAGGTCTGGATTGTCACTCAAGGGCTCCAAAACCATAGTCAGGCCATGCGGTTCAAATATTTCTGCTCCCCGCTTTAATGCTTCGATCACATTACCCGTTTGCACCCCCATGGGAAGGTTTCTCTCAAAATATCCAGGCACTACAGTCATCCATTTTGCGTTGACCCGCTTGGCGGCTTCTACCGAATCACGGCAAGTTTTGAGGAAAGTATCCAAAAAGTCTTGCTTCCCAGTGGTCAAGGAGACTTTCCAGTTGTCACCTCCATCAATCACAAAAACCCCCATTCTCATTCCCAAATCGCTCAAGGTCTTCCCGATTAGCTCTTGGTCAGCTTCAGAACGCTTCAATAGTCCATTGTCCTCAAGCGATCGGAAACCCTGATCAGCCATAAAACGGAGCTCATCCACAATGCCTCCGGGAGCATGGTTTTTAAACATCCCAAAATGAGGGGCAAAATCCATGGTAAAAGGAGCTGCCTGCTTTTTGGAACTGGCTAATGCAGGAATGCTAACCGCGCCCGCTGCGCCAACTAGGGCTGAACCCAAGCCTATTCTTTTGATAAATCCTCTTCTTTCCATATCAGATGACTTGAGTTTTTCCTGGAATTGCATGTGGATAATACCCATCTGCATTTGGCAATAGTTTGGGCTGGGCGTCCCAATCCAGTTCTTCCGGGAAGAGATCCACGGAACCGTTGAGCGCCTCATCCCAGGTCAGTACTTTACCTGAGTAAGTGGCATATCTACCCATAATAGACGTCATGGTGGATTTAGCTGCATTTTCCGCATCGGCAAACTTATATTCTCCTTTCACTAAGGCTGCCCAGAGCTCATCGTGCTCTTGCTGATAGGGGTTAGGTTGATTTTCCCGGTCATGGGTGTAAATGGAATTTCCTTTCCAATCAGTCATTATGCCATGATTTCCCGCACTTAGGTAGACTTTACCTTTGGTGCCTTGGAAGGTTTCGTCCACCCGATTAGCCGCTCCGGGGAAATGGCGGCATTCCGAATGGATGACAGAACCATCCGCATAGGTAAAGGTGAGCACATGGTGGTCAAAAATCTCTCCATGGTCTTTTCCGGTTCGGATTTGACGTCCACCCGTACCTTCGGCTTTGATAGGATAAGCATTTTTCACCCAGTTGGCGATATCGATGTTGTGCACATGCTGCTCTACGATATGATCTCCGCAGAGCCAGTTGAAATAGTACCAGTTTCTCATCTGGTATTCCATTTCGGTCTGACCAGGTTGTCGCTCCCGAACCCATACTCCTCCGTCATTCCAATAGACTTGACCGCCTGTGATTTCTCCAAGATCTCCATTATGGATTCTTTTGATGACTTCCCGGTAATTGTTCTGATAATGTCTTTGCAGACCTACCACAACATTGAGTTTTTTGGCCTTAGCCTCTTCAGCGGCAGCTAAAACCTTTCGAATTCCAACAGCATCAGTAGCTACTGGCTTTTCCATAAAAATCTGCTTGCCCTGCTTGACCGCTTCCTCAAAGTGCTGAGGTCTGAATCCCGGAGGTGCCGCCAAAATCACGACATCGGCCAACGCAATGGCCTGCTTATATCCCTCAAATCCCACAAACATAGTATCTGGGGTAACTGCGACTTTTTCAGCTCCATATTTAGTGGAGATGGCTTTGTAGCTATTGTCCAGCCGATCCTGAAAGGCGTCTGCCATGGCTACCAATTGGATAGGGTGGCCTGTTTCAAAAGCTTGGAAAACTGCACCAGTTCCTCTTCCTCCACATCCGATGACTGCGAGCTTAAGGTGATTATCAGGAGCGGCATAGGCCCCCGGCACCAAGAAAGAAGGAGCCAGCATCCCGCCTGTCACCAAGGCGGAAGTTTTGATAAAGTCCCTTCGGGAATTCAGATTTTTCATATGTTAGGTTGTTTTAGGTTGTCAATAATCAGCTATAGGTTCTTGATTGTAATAGGCCTTAATTTCAGCGTCAGAAGGAGGATTAAGCGGTCTGACCACCCTCAAACCCATAAACGGTGCCTCTGGAAACCACCATTGACTCTTAGGAATCTGCGGGTCAATCCGCTTCCAATAAGGGTCAGAGGCAGATCGGAAAGCCGAGCCAATCTGCTCAGCAGGGGTTTTGAAACTTCCTCCTCTCACTGCATGGGGATACAAATTAACCGGAGCATTTACTGGATTATCCTTGGGTGACCTGCTGTAAAACGCCGGATCGTATTCGTCTAGAGTCCACTCCTGCACATTCCCGTAAATATCAAAAATACCCCAAGGATTGGGCTTTTTTGTACCAACCGGTTGAGTCTGCCCCCCGCTGTTTGAAGCAATCCAAGCATAGGATTCCAATTCTTGACTATCCTCCCCGAAGAAAAACCGGCTCTCCGATCCTGCTCTTGCAGCATATTCCCATTCGGCTTCGGTAGGAAGGCGATAGAAAATTCCTGTTTTCAGATACAGCCAATGACAAAACTGAATCGCTCCGAATTGGGTCATTCCCACGGCCGGCTTTCCTTCTTTGCCCATTCCAAAAGTCATATCCAAATAGGGCAAACTAGGTCTAGTGAGTCCATCCACTTGGGCTTCTACTCCTCCCTCAGTCATGCTTTCCTCAAAATTTTTATCCAAAAAAAGCTCAAACACATCCCAAGTGACTTCGTGGGCACCAATCCAAAAAGGATCAATTTTTACCTCATGCGCAGGATTTTGGTCAGAAAACTCAGGAGAATCTGAGCCCATTGTGAATGAACCTCCGGGAATAGGAACCATCTGAAACTCCAAGGCTGTCCCGGAAATCTGTTGAGAATAGGCCTCAAAATCTGCCTGTTCATTTAGCCGAAGGCTCAGAAAAGAAAAAAAGACGAGTATCCAGGTTTTTTTCATGGAGGAAGTTTAACTAGTTAGACTGGGGAAGATTACATTCTTTTGACCACTTCTTTTTTGGGGATTTTCAGAGACCACATTCCTCTCAAATCTCCCACTTTGTGACCTTTGGCTTGGTCTTCAGGATAAAGCTCAGCAAGTTTTGAAAGGGTCTCAGCATTGATGTCCTTTCCAGGATCCCCATGACAGCTAAGGCACAGCCCCCCAGGAATCACGATGGGTTTGGTGTAGAGAAAAACCTCCCCACCATCAATTTTTTGAATATTGGGTTCGCTTTTTATTCCATTTTCGGCATTGTATTCATACGCATCTAAAATAGGGGCCTCTTGTGCATCGGGTTGGTCTGCAGGGTTTCTATATCGGTTGGATGCCCGCTTGATGGACACGCCATGGACCTTGCCGACTTCAGTGAGGATAGGAAGGGCATTTATATTGCAAAACTCAATCGCTCCCGGCACTCCCTTTTCGGAAATGGCATTTTGAAGCTGAGAAATGAGCTGCATTTGAGCTTCGGTGGAAATGGAGTCTCCCCATATCATTGCCTCCTCGAGAATTTCTGCTTCTGAAAGCCTTTTCACCTCCATGTTTTTATTGACTTCTTCAAACACCTCCTTGGAAACCCTCTCTCCTCCCCCACAGGAAGAAATGAACATCAAAACCACAGAATATTTTATTATTTTTCTCATATCAACTCTATTTGTCGACTTAAATTAAGGTATTCTTGGCTTCATCCGAAACGAAAACGAAGAATCGGCGGTTTTTCCGCATCAAAATATTTTTCAAAGAATTTAGGTGTAAATTCAACCCAAGAAGCATCTAGGCTCCATGCGAATATTCTACCCTTTCCTTATAGTTCTTATTTTCTTCACAGGGATTAGCCAAGCCCAGACATTCACCAGGATGCAGAGCTGGGGTTTGGACTTTGAATCCATCTTCTGGATAGACGAAAATCGCGGAGTGATAGTGGGAGAGCGACTGATCGCCTATACTGAAGATGGAGGTTTGAGCTGGAAAGAAGTACTTCAGGAGTTTGATTTCCGGTTCAATGACGTGATTTTATTGAATGAAAATCTGGGAATTGCCGTAGGGGAAGGAGGGAGAATTTTCCGAACGTCCGATGGAGGGAAATCCTGGGCTGCCATGCAATCGGGAACGGATAAGGATTTGCTCGGCTTGGAAAAAACAGGAGAAAATCAGCTCCTGGCAGTTGGACAAGATGGACTTTTACTCCAATCTACTGATTCCGGTCAAAGCTGGTCTAGCCAGAATGCAGGATTTACCACCCAATTAAACCAAATCGCTTTTCAGGAAAATGGGTTGGGCTTAATCTGTGGAAATCAAGGATGGGTCGCCAAAACCCAAAACGGAGGTGCAAGCTGGGAAGTCCTTTCCACCGGAATCACCGAAAATCTAAACACCATTGAGATTGATCCATCAGGAAGAATTTATACTGCGGGAGAAGGAGGTACGATTCTATATTCTTTGGATACAGGAAAAACATGGACCAAAGTACTTTCTCCTGTGGCGGTGGATTTTCATCAGCTTGCCATCAGTCCCATGGATCAAAGGATCGTCGTCATTACCGGGGCTGAAAATACCGTAATCCGGTCTACAAACTCCGGGCAGACCTTTTCAAGAATCAATACTCCCACACAGGGGGTTGGGAGAACAATTAGAAGCCTCTCGTTTAAGCCTCAACTGGGAGTAGCCTATGCTGTAGGTCAGGATGGGTTCTCCATTTTTTCCAATAATTCCGGAGGGAGTTGGGCTTTTCGAATGGCGGGAGTAAGAAATAACTTTAAATCAGTGGACTTCAAAAATGCCAACTTTGGATTTGTCGCTGGGGAAAAAGGGCAGGTTTTTGTTTCCTCAAATGGATTTACGACACTAATTAACCGATCATTACCAGAGCAAACCGATCTCCTGTCCATGGATTTTTGGAATACAGGTTTTGGCTATGTCTCCTCCTCTGAGGGAAAAATGTACCGAACAAGCAACACAGGTTCAGCATGGGTTAATGTCTCCGCCCAGACTCCCGAATCAATCCTCGGATTTTACCTTTTTGCTCCTTCTGTACTTTATGTGACAGGGACAAATGGATATATGGCTCGCTCATTTGATTCAGGGGTGACGTGGGATGACAATATTGCTACCAATACAGAGGAAGACCTCAAAGACATCACTTATTTTGATTTTCAGGTAGGATTTGCCATCGGGAACAAAGGACAAATAAGCTGGTCCTTCGGAGGAAATGAATGGGAAAATCTACCAAAGCTGACCGATGAAGATTTGAATGCCTTGGCAAAACTGGATTCCAACACAGCGGTAATTGTTGGCAACAAGGGGGTTTTCTTGAAATCATTTGACAAAGCAAGAACTTGGGAAAGGTTCCCATTTCCTCAGGAAGTCGATTTATTGAGTGTGGATTTTTGGGATACCAACTTGGGCTTTGTAAGCGGAAAAAATGGAAAAACTTTTCAGACAAAGGATGGAGGGGCCACATGGTTTGAGATCAATTCGGAGACTTTGAGAGACCTAAATTCCATCAACTACGGGGATCCAGACAATATATACGCCGTGGGCGAAGATGGGACGATATTGAGGTATTCATGTGTTCCACCTGGGGATCTGGGTGAGGTCTTGGGTTCAGTCTCGACCTGTCTAGGATTATCCACCTACACCATTCCAGATTCTCCCCAAGCCGGATCAGAAATCATTTGGAGAGTCGATGGAGGAGAGATCACCAGCGGACAAGGCACTAATACCATTGAAGTAAACTGGACCCTTCCCGGCAGAAATGCCGTTTTGGTCAGCAGGGTCAACTTTTGCGGAGCAGGTGAGACTTCTTTTCTTGAAGTCCAAGTTTCAGAAATCCCTTCCAATAACACCCCTGTGACAGGTATGGGGGCGGTGTGCCTGGAAGAAGTGACCACATATTCTCTTCCCAACCGAGCTGGTGTCAATTATACTTGGACGGTGACTGGAGGAGAATTGATAAGTGGTCAGGGGACTAATGAAATCCAAGTTCGATGGACCAGTCCAGGATTGCAAAGCCTTTTCATCGTTCAAGAAAACTTCTGTGGAAAATCAGGGGAATTATCGACCCCGGTGCAGGTTTCGACCAAACCCGGACTACCCGCTGAAATCCAGGGAGAAGCTCTTGTTGGTCTAGGTGAGCAAAGCTATGAAATCCCAACTCTCCCAGGCTTGGACTACAGGTGGACGGTATCAGGAGGAGGAAGAATCCTTTCCGGCCAAGGAACAGGGCGAATCCAAGTAGCTTGGGAATCAGAGGGCGACTTTGAGCTGAGTGTGGAAGCTCAAAATGCCTGCAATTTTGGGCCTAAACGAGTACTTCCCGTAAAAGTGAACATCATCACGGGCAATGAATTGAATACCGGTGCCGGAAATCTGAAGATTTACCCCAACCCAAGCTTTACCGGAAATATAACGCTAGAATCTGAGCAACTTGACCAGTGGACCTCTGTGGAGTTCTTTACCAGTTCGGGTCAAAGGATCCGCGAAAAGTCTATTCAGAAAGGTGATACCTTCATTTCGGCTGATGGACTTCCAAAAGGGCTGATTCTGATCCAGCTTACAGGGCCAAAAGGAGTGATCCAAAAAAAGGTGCTGATTCTTTAAATATTTCAAAAAAATTTAAATCGGGAAGGGTGATTTTTTATGAAGCCAAACCAAATTTTATTTGGCTTTTATAGAATATTATCAATTTTATTTTATAAAAAATAAAATTTCTATTTGCAAATACCCCATATACAAAACTTTGTTTGGCTAAAGGCCTTTGCATTATCCAAAACTTTTTCTCTCATTTGGGGCAAGATATAAGCCCAATGAACTCAAGAAATTTTCAACCCGAAAGCCTGATGATGTCTTATGGCTACAAGCCTGAACTATCAGAGGGGGCAATCAAATGCCCAATCTTCCAAACCTCCACCTTCGTATTCAAATCCGCACAAGAAGGGAAGGAATTTTTCGAATTAGCCTACGGCAAAAGAGAAAAAAATCCCGACGAACAGCCCGGACTCATCTACTCCAGACTCAATAATCCGGATCTTCAAATACTGGAAGAACGACTCTGTCTCTGGGATGGTGCAGAAAAATGCGCTGTCTTTGAAAGCGGTATGTCGGCTATTTCCACAGTTTTACTGGAATTCCTTAGACCTGGAGACTCCCTTCTCTATAGCATGCCGGTCTATGGGGGCACAGACCACTTCATCAATAAAGTTCTTCCTCAATATGGAATCAAGGGGATCGGTTTTACCCCTAATGATTCGAAGGAGGAAATTTTAAATAAGGCAAAAAACAAAGGAGTTAAGCTAGTCTATGTCGAAACTCCGGCCAACCCCACCAATGCCTTATTTGACTTAAGCCTTTGCCGGGAAATAGCAGATGAACTTGCCACGAGTGATTCCCCGGTCTACGTGGCGGTGGACAACACCTACATGGGTCCCCTTTGGCAACATCCCCTGAAATTGGGAGCAGACTTAGTCTTGTACTCGGCCACAAAATACATTGGAGGACATTCGGATTTGATTGCCGGTGCTGTTTTAGGCAATGCGGCATTGATGCAGCGAGTGCTCACTCTACGAACTTTCTTGGGAAATATGGCTGGACCCTGGACCGGATGGCTTCTGATGCGAAGTCTGGAAACATTAAAAGTCAGGATGACTCAGCAGGCCGAAAACGCCTCCAAAGTAGCGGACTTTTTAGCTGCCCATCCCAAGGTGGAGAAAGTGTTTTATCTGGGCCATTTGGAGCCCGGAAGTGATCAATACCGAATTTTCAAAAACCAACTGACCAGCGCTGGGGCGATGGTTTCATTCAATATCCGTGGAGGAGAACAGGAAGCATTTAAGTTTTTGGATGGACTCAAGCTGTTTCATTTGGCTGTTTCCTTGGGAAGTACCGAATCTTTAGCTGAGCATCCTGCTACGATGACGCATAGTGACGTGAGCGAGGAAGACAGAAAAAACCTCGGGATTTCTGAAAAGTTGGTTCGACTCTCTATCGGAGTAGAAAATTACCAAGACCTAATATGGGATATTGAGCAGGCCTTGGGTCAAGTGTAAAAAAATGGGATGAGTTACTGCTCATCCCTTATTACTACATACTGAAATATGTCTCCGATTTTCCCTCTTTTGATGTAGGCTTTCTTGAGAATCGCCTCGGGAATATAGCCTGCTTTCTCGAGCACACTCATGGATTCTCCGTTGAAATCATACACTTGAGCAAATATCCGCTCAATGTCAAACTTCTCAAGAATATACTTAGTGTAAATCTTCACCGCTTCCGTAGCGATTCCTTTGCCCCAGAATGGCTCCCCTACCCAAAAGCCTAATTCCACATTGGTCCTTAACTCGTCTTTACCCCGCTCGGAACCGATAGCACCTACAAGTTTTCCCTCATATTCGATGGCAAAGTTTTGAGGGGGATTGAACTTTTGATTGTGCTCTATCCAGTGTCGGGCATCATGAATGGTATAGGGCTGAGGAAAACTGTCCCTGAGATTCATCGCAATCTTGGGATTGTTGGCAAGTGGATAAAGTTGATGGAAATGAGACTCATTCCAAGTGACTAAGTTGATGTCTCTTTCTCCGGCAATGATCATAAAAGTACAGCGGTTATGGGGCTTGAATTGTTCAATATAGGAGGTTTCCCTTGGTATGACAAGCGGGATTTGATCACTCGATCCCTCCTGCCTGCATTTTCTCCAAATTCTCTGCCATTCTCAGCGCGGAGATGAATTCTTCGATATGCCCGTCCATCACTTCAGGTAGATTATAGACTGTTTTGTTGATTCGGTGGTCAGTCACCCGGGATTGGGGATAGTTGTAAGTCCGGATTTTGTCCGAACGGTCACCACTGCCTACCATGGATTTTCTCTGAGCCCCAACAGACTCATTGTGCTTGGCCAGCTCAATCTCATACAGTCGAGAACGGAGTACTTTGAGTGCTTTTTCAAAGTTTTTGATCTGAGACTTTTCGTCCTGACAAGTTACGACCAGCCCCGTAGGATTGTGGGTCAAACGAACAGCAGAATAGGTAGTATTGACCGATTGTCCTCCTGGACCTGAGGAGCAATAGGTATCCTTGCGAATATCATTCATATCCAAATGCACCTCCACTTCGTCCATTTCAGGCAATACAGCCACTGAAGCAGCAGAGGTGTGCACACGCCCTTGAGACTCGGTAGCCGGTACGCGCTGCACGCGGTGCACACCGGACTCATATTTTAGCATACCGTAGACGTCCGCTCCGGATACCGTGGCTATGATTTCCTTGTAGCCTCCTGCAGTGCCAAAGGTCAAATCCAGCACCGTAAGCTTCCAGCCCTGCATTTCGCAAAAGCGCTCATACATCCGAAAAAGATCACCTGCAAAAATCGCCGCTTCATCTCCTCCTGTCCCTGCACGAACTTCCAAAATACAGTCTTTGGAGTCATTCGGATCTTTGGGAATAAGCAATTCCTTCAACTCAGCTTCCAGCTTTTCCTTTCTTTCCCGAAGGTCTTCCAGTTCCAATTTCGCCATCTCACGAAACTCCGGATCTTTTTCCTTGTCCAGAATCGCCTTGGAGCTGTCGATATTTTGAAGCACCAAGTCATATTCATCATAAGCAGCCACGATTTTTTCCAAGTCTTTATACTCTTTGGTCAGCTTGGCATACTTACTCATATCTGCCATCGAATCAGGCAGGATGATCAGCTGACCAACTTCTTCAAATCGTTCTTTAAGGGCTTGTAATTTATCGAGCATGGGTTTTTTCTTGGCTGCGCAAAAGTAAGGAAATTTATTCTTGGAGTAGAAAAAGGGAATAGGCCTCCAATAAAAAGAGCCTGATTTTCCATCAGGCTCTTGGTTTTTGATCTAGAAATCGGGTTTATTCCACCGTTACTGATTTTGCCAAGTTTCTAGGCTGATCCACATTGCAACCTCTCATTACCGCAATGTGGTAGGAGAAAAGCTGAAGTGGAACTACCGCTACCAAAGGCACAAAAGCCTCATGAACCTCTGGGATTTCGATGACATGGTCTGCCATAGCTTTGACTTGGGTATCACCTTCGGTCACTACAGCAATCACCTTTCCCTTTCTAGCCTTCACTTCTTGAATGTTGCTGACTACTTTTTCGTAAGAACTATCCTGGGTAGCAATAAAGATCACTGGCATTTCCTCATCGATCAAGGCAATCGGACCATGCTTCATTTCTGCTGCAGGGTAGCCTTCAGCATGGATGTAGGAAATTTCTTTCAGTTTCAGCGCACCTTCCAATGCCACAGGGAAATTGTATCCTCTTCCCAAGTAAAGCATGTTACGGGCATCCTTGTATTCTGAAGAAATGTATTTGATCAGTTCGTTGGACTGAAGGGCTTTTTCTACTTTGGAAGGAATAGCCGCTAGCTCGTGAAGAAGCTGAATGTATTTGTTTTCTGGCAGGGTGCCTCTCTGATAGCCCAACTTGAGGGCCATCATAGCCAAAACAGAAATCTGGGCTGTAAAAGCCTTGGTAGAAGCTACACCAATCTCCGGTCCTGCGTGTGTGTATGATCCAGCATGAGTGGCTCTAGGAATGGAAGAACCCACCACATTACAAACCCCAAAGATGGTAGCACCGCGTGATTTGGCCAGCTCAATGGCAGCTAGGGTATCTGCAGTCTCTCCCGATTGGGAAATCGCGATCACGAAGTCCTTTTCATTTACCACCGGATTTCTGTATCGGAATTCAGAAGCATATTCCACCTCCACAGGTACTCTGGCAAATTCTTCAAAGAGGTATTCGGCCACCAAACCAGCATGCCAGGAAGTACCGCAGGCGGTAATTATGATTCGCTCGGCATTCTGAAACTTGTTCATATAGTCTCTCAAGCCTCCCAAAACCAGTCTTCCTGATTTGGCATCTAGCCTCCCTCTGAGACAGTCTGCTATCGATTTGGGCTGTTCGTAGATTTCCTTGAGCATGAAATGTTCGTAGCCACCCTTTTCGATCGCTTCCAATTCCAACTCCAACTGATTGATGTAAGGGTTGGTGTGGACATTTTCAATGGTTTTGACTTGCAATGCTCCACCTCTGATCACTGCTATTTCATAATCATCCAGATAAACCACCTTATTGGTGTACTCAATGATTGGAGTCGCATCAGAAGCCAGAAAATACTCGTCCTCGCCCACTCCGATCACAAGCGGAGAGCCTTTTCTGGCTGCAATCAGCGTGTCAGGCTCTTCCATATTGATCAAAACGATGGCATAGGCACCCACTACTTTGTGAAGTGCCAATCGCAGTGCCTCCTCGAGAGAGCATTGGTTGTTGACATAGATATCTTCGATAAACTTCACGAAGACCTCAGTATCTGTCTCACTTTGGAAAGTGTAACCTTTCTGAAGAAGATCTTTTTTCAATACCTCGTAGTTTTCAATGATCCCATTATGAATCATCGCAAAGCGCTCGGAGGCCGAGTAATGCGGATGGGCATTGACATCATTAGGCTCACCGTGAGTTGCCCATCGGGTATGGCCGATTCCTATTTTGGATTGAAGCTGCCCGTTGGTCTGAAGATAATTCTCCAACTCAGCGACTTTTCCTTTTTTCTTGTAAACACTAAGTCCATTTTGGTCAAGGAGTGCAACCCCAGCTGAATCATAGCCTCGGTATTCTAATCTACGAAGGCCTTTGAGAATGATAGGCAAAGCTTCCTGCTGCCCTACGTACGCAACTATTCCACACATAATGAAAAATTCTTAAAAGTTGAATTATACTTCCGCAAAGAAACAGGTTTCGTGCCAAAAAAAATAATCCACTTCTGCAAAAACAGAAAGTGGATTACAGAGACTTTTTCGAAATCGATTGATTATCTCGTTCTGGAGTAAATCACCTGAACTTTAATTTTATCTTTATTGATCTTGTATTGCCTCATGGATCTGCGGAATTCAATCCCCTGAGCGGGAGTTTCTGCAAATAATAACCAATCTTGTCTTTGAAGCTGACCTCTGAAAATCGCATTGACATGAGAAGTGATTCGCGTACGATACTCTTTGTTTTCAGAATCGAATTGAAGTACAGCCGCTGAAGCAAAGAAATTGTTCGGAACAAGATTTCCGTTTTCATCCTCGATCACCTGAGGTTGACCATCTCCTTGCACATGCAATTCATTTTTTGCAGGAAGAGAACTTAACAAAACCCGGTTTTCGGAATCAATAAACTTCATCACCATGGCAGAAATGGGATTATTATCCTCATCCTGTGCCTCAATGGGACCAATATTCAGGTTGATCTGATTAAAAGTCACACCGCTTAGTGTATCCAGGAAGGCATCAATTGGACTGGTATCCACTTTCAGCGCCATGGCTAACCCGGATTTCATTCCTACAATAGGTCCCACGTCGTAAGTTTTTCCCTTATCGACAATGACTTGCGTTGGCGTGCCGGACCTATCCGACTTTATCCCATTAAAACTTCTCGAAGAGAAAGTAGAAATGGTAAAAGCAGAAGCTACGGTATCGCCAGCATAATGGAAGAAAAAGGTCAAGCTTGTATTTCCACCCAAGGCCACACCGATAGACGTATTATCTCCTTCCCGAGCTTGCAATGCAAAACCTGGGAAATAATCTCTGAATTCAAAAAGGGTTTGAAATTCCCGAGTATTTCTAAGTCTTACAAAGAAATCGTCAGCGAAGGTCTCGTCCACTGGAAAAACCAGAGTAGTATCCTTTACGTCACCAAAGGTTGCCTCCACCTCAGCAAAAGGAGTTGGCTGGTAATCCAATTGGTCAAAATTGTAATACAAGGTATCCAGAATCGGCTCAGTGAGCTGGTGAACCGAATACTTTTTAGGTTGGTCCAGATTGGATCCATTCACACTGACCACATCCAGGCTGAAGAAAGTGGAATCCAAAATGGCATCATTCCTTGGCCTGTCCTCGGTCACATCCAAAAACATCCTGCTGAAGGCAGTAGCTTCGGTCACTCCAAACAAATCATCCTGCTCATGACCTGCCAGCAAAATGGTAGAGTTGGTCGTATTGAACGAGTCCAACAAAATCATCTGGGCATCCAAAGCAAACTCCCGATAAAAAACACCGATTTGGTTATTATCAGGAGCTAGTTCGATACCGATCCGGGAGGGATCACTGCAGGAAGAATTTAGGAAAATAAGGGAAATGAGGGCCAAAAAGGCCCATTTAACCGGCGAGACTGGTGTAGATGCCGTATAACTCTTCATGAGCTTGCTGCTCTTCTTCAATACTGATTTCAAACTTTTTATCTTTTGAGAAATCCTCGATGAGTTGGTTTAATTCGGCAGAGACATCCTGACCTTTGATTACCATGTCGGCGTATTCCATACCCAGCTTGATAAATCCGGTGAAGTCTTTGCTTTTCAAAGGTGCTAAAATAGTGTCATCGATGTCCACCATCTTAACCTTGTTTAACAAATCGTCGCCAAAGGTATGGGAAAATCCATTGGAATAAATCCCAAAGACCGTTTTGGTGTCTTTAAAAAGTGGATCGTTCTTGTAAGTGGTTTTCAAATACATCGGGATCAAAGAGGTCATCCAGTCATTGCAATGCACGATATCCGGAGCCCAACCTAATTTTTTCACAGTTTCGATTACTCCTTTACAGAAGAAAATGGCACGCTCGTCATTGTCTTCGTAAAATTTCTCCTGCTTGTCATGGAATACGCTTTTTCTCTGGAAGTAATCTTCGTTGTCGATAAAATACACCTGAAGCTTGGCATTGGGGATAGAGGCTACTTTGATGACCAGTGGCTTTTCTTCCTCACCTACCGCGATATTGATCCCGGAGAGTCTAACTACTTCATGAAGTCGGTTTTTTCTTTCGTTAATCAACCCAAATCTTGGAACCAAAATACGAATCTCCATTCCACGCTCTTGCATGGCTTGGGGGAGTGTTCGTAAGAAATTGGCTACTTCAGAAGTTTGTAAGAAAGGGTTGATTTCACTGGCGACGTAGAGAATACGTAGTTTGGACATACTTATGGGATTTTAATGAAAGTGATAAACAACGGCACAAAGGTAATAAAAAAAAGCCTAAAAGCCTTGTAATTCTGGATATTAATCTAGTTTTGCCCCAATTTGGCCAAAATCCTGCCATCTCGTGAAACGAATCAATACCCCCTCTGAGTGGAACCCCTTATGGCTCAGCCATCTCCAGAAAAACGAAAAAATAGGTTTTGTTCCTACCATGGGTGCATTGCATCAGGGACACTTGGATTTGGTGCAGAAGTCTCTCGAAAATACCGATGCAACCCTCGTTTCGATTTTTGTCAATCCTACCCAATTCAATAATCCCGAGGATTTCAAAAAGTACCCCAATACGCTTGCAGAAGACTTGAAAAAGCTGGAGTCCGTAGGCGTGGATTATGTATTTGTGCCCAATGTGGAAACCATGTATCCGGATAAAGCTGAACTCAAGCTGGACTTTGGTTTTGTAGAACGGGTGCTTGAAGGAGAATTCAGACCGGGACATTTCAACGGAGTAGGCTTGGTGGTTTCCAAGCTTTTTCATGCTATCCGACCCCATGTGGCATTTTTTGGACAAAAGGATCTTCAGCAGGTTGCGGTAATCAAACGATTGGTTAAGGATCTTTCTTTTCCTATCGAATTGGAAATCGTCCCCACCCGCAGAGAGGAAGACGGATTAGCGATGTCCTCGCGAAATCTCCGGCTTAGTCCCGAAGAAAGAGAACAAGCCCTGATCTTAATTCACAGTCTAAAAAAGGCAAAAAAAGAACTTTTTGAAGGGAAATTCTGGTTGGAGGTCAAAAAGGAAATCGAGCAGGATTTTCTCCAGGTACCTTTGGCCAAGCTGGATTATTTCGAGTTGGTCAATCCTGACACATTTGAAAGTCAGTCGGAATTCAGCCCTGCGAAAAAATCCTCCATCTGTGTCGCAGCTTATTTGGGAGAAATCCGATTGATCGACAACCTGCCGATAATTCCTTAATTTCGCGCCGGAAAAACTAAACCAATGCAAATCCAAATTCTTAAATCCAAAATCCACCGGGTGAAAATCACCCAGGCTGAGCTCCACTATGTGGGTTCAATTACCATCGATGAAGACCTGATGGATGCTGCTCATCTGATCGAAAATGAAAAAGTTCAGATAGTCAATGTCAACAATGGCGAAAGACTGGAAACCTATGTGATCAAAGGAGAAAGAGGCAGCGGCCAGGTCTGTTTGAATGGACCAGCAGCCCGCAAAGCTGCCGTTGGAGATATAGTTATTATTATCTCCTATGCAGGAATGGAACTGGAAGAAGCGAAAAAATACCATCCTGTTCTTATCTTCCCCGATGAAAGGAATCGGCTGATCTAATGAACTCTACACTCAAAAAAGGAATCCAAATAGCACTCTCACTGGGGGTAGCTGTTTGGATTTTTTGGTTTTTGTACAAGGACATCGACGCTTCAAACCTTTGGAATCAGCTTCAGACGAGCAACTGGCTTTGGATTGGAGGATCTTTGGTTATCTCTTGGATTGGGTTCTGGCTAAGGGGCTGGAGATGGACCCTGTTGATTTCAAAAGAGGAGGGAATCCCCGTTGATTCTACCCGCTCCTACCACGCGGTCATGATTGGCTATTTGGCCAATCTTCTGGTGCCAAGAGCCGGAGAGGTGGCGCGTTGCGGAATTCTCACTCGCACCAATGGCGTTTCTTTGGGACACCTTTTGGGTACAGTCATCATCGAACGAAGCATTGATTTACTATTCCTAGTGGGTACCATTCTCCTGGCCTTTTTACTGGAAAATCAACTTTTCCTGGATCTTTCTTCCGGGCTCGTAGATTTATCTTCCTTGGGGGAAAAAGCCGCAAACAATCTGCCTTTGGTTTTGGGGGGAGCGGTCGTATTCTTTCTTTTCTTTTATATTCTTTTTCGAAGATTCCGAAATCATGGACTGATCAATAAGCTTCAGGGCTTTTTCCGTCAGATTTTTTCCGGAGTCAAAAGCATTTCCCAAATGCGCAATCCTCAAGGATTCTGGCTTACTTCAGTGGCTATTTGGGTCGTTTACTTTCTTACCATGTACTTTGTGTCGTTGGCTATAGAAAGCACTGCCAATTTGACACCGGGAGAAGTCCTTTTAGTCATGGTCATGGGGAGTATTGGCATGGTAGCGCCTGTTCAAGGTGGGATAGGGACCTTTCATGCACTCGTGGCCTACATTTTGATCCAATTGGGAGTGTCAGAGACAGACGGGAAAATCTTCGCTGCCATCATACACGGTACCCAACTTGTATTTATGCTTATCTTGGGTCTACTAAGCTGGCTAGCAATGATGAGAATCCCCGCTTGGATTAAACCTGACAAGGTCTAACTTCGTATTCATTCCGAATAAATTACCAAAACCATGATTATACTCATTGTAGTAGTATTTGCAATCCTAGGATTTGTCGTCAGCAGCAGACTGAAAAGCAAATTCAAAAAGTACTCTCAAACGCCTCTTCAGGCCAACCTATCAGGTGCTGAAATTGCCAAGCTGATGCTTGCAGACAATAACATTCACGATGTGCAAGTCGTCTGCGTAGAAGGTCAATTGACCGACCACTACAATCCGATGAACAAAACCGTGAATCTTTCTCCGGATGTATTCTACGGCCGAAATGCCGCTGCAGCTGCCGTTGCCGCACACGAATGCGGTCACGCCGTGCAGCATGCGACATCCTACACTTGGCTCAACTTCCGTTCTGCCATGGTACCCATTCAAAACATATCCGGGAAAATCCTGAATGTGGTTTTGATCGCCTCCCTTTTCGGAGGATTTGCACTTGGACTTCCTGTCCCTCTGATTGGATACATCGTGGTAGGCTCTTATGGAGTGATGACCTTGTTTACTTTGGTGACACTTCCTGTGGAGTTTGACGCTTCCAACAGAGCCTTGGCTTGGGTACAAAACCGAAATGTGGTCACCCGAGATGAATACGCCATGTCCAAAGACGCGCTCAAGTGGGCGGCGATGACTTATGTAGTAGCTGCGCTAGCTTCTCTGGCTACTCTCGCGTATTACATTATGATTTTCTTTGGCAACAGGGATTAATTCTAAGAAAAAATAAGTTTACTAAAGGGGCATTTTTGCCCCTTTTCTTTTTTTGGCTATCTTTTCGCCAAGAATATAACACCCGATAATTTAACTACTTCTATGAATTTCCAATTGACCGAAGAGCATCTGGCCGTAAGGGAAGCAGCGAGAGAATTTGCTCAGAGCGAACTACTTCCCGGAGTGATTGACCGGGACACAGAAGCCAAATTTCCCACAGAACAAATCCGAAAAATGGGTGAATTGGGCTTCATGGGCATGATGACCGACCCGAAGTACAATGGTGGAGGGATGGATACCCTGAGCTATGTCCTGGCTATGGAGGAGCTTTCCAAAGTGGATGCTTCTGCTTCTGTCTCCATGTCCGTGAACAATTCCCTTGTCCTTTGGGGCTTGGAAAAATATGGCTCAGATGCCCAAAAAGAAAAGTACATCCCCAAACTGGCTACCGGTGAGGTAATTGGGGCTTTTTGCCTTTCCGAACCGGAAGCTGGCTCTGACGCTACCTCCCAAAGAACCACCGCAGAGCTAAAAGGCGACCACTATCTGCTCAATGGAACTAAAAACTGGATTACCAACGGGAATACTGCAAGCATTTATTTGGTCATAGCCCAAACTGACCCCTCCAAAGGCCACAAGGGCATTTCAGTTTTCATCGTGGAAAAAGGCTGGGAAGGATTCGTCGTGGGAAAAAAGGAAGACAAATTGGGAATCAGAGGGTCCGATACCCACTCCTTGATGTTTACCGATGTGAAAGTCCCGGTCGAAAACCGAATCGGAGCAGAGGGCTTTGGATTTACTTTTGCCATGGAAACCCTAAATGGCGGTCGAATCGGCATTGCCGCCCAAGCATTGGGGATTGCAGCAGGAGCTTACGAATTGGCACTTGCTTATTCCAAGGAAAGAAAAGCCTTTGGCAAACCTATCAGTCAGCATCAGGCTATTCAGTTCAAACTAGCCGATATGGCAACTTCGATTGAAGCTGCCCGGCTTTTGGTGTACAAAGCAGCCTGGCTAAAGGATCAAGGCGAGGATTATGCCCATGCTTCAGCCATGGCCAAATTATATGCTTCCGAAGTCGCAATGAATGTAACTGTAGAAGCAGTCCAAGTTCATGGAGGATATGGTTACGTCAAAGAATACCATGTGGAGCGCTTGATGAGAGATGCCAAAATCACTCAGATCTATGAAGGCACTTCTGAAATCCAGAAGATCGTAATCTCTCGTGGAGTGTTGAAATAATAAAATTTAAAGGCTTTAGAAAAGGGTATAATTCAAATAAATTATATCCTTTTTTTTATTTTTATGACTTTCTGAAAAATATATTCCTGTTCTTTTCTGGAAAAGTGATATTTTTACCCTCTACCTAAATCTTACTCCATGGATTATTACAATAAAATCATTGAATCCGTACACATTCGTTTTTTGAAAGGCAACAACTACCGGGTAGAAAAGGCAGTGAAGATAAACGACTACCAGGAAAATGAAAACGCCCTGATTTTATTGCACCATGGAAACCTAAAATTCGGAGAAGATCAGGAGCTGGTCAATGAAGGAGAGATTCTTTTTCTCCCTAAAGGAAGAAAAACAGTCCTTACTATAGGAAGCAGCAGCAAAAGAGCCGAGATGGATTTTGAGCAGTTTTCGGACTCCAAAAGAAAATACCTGCAAAGCATCAGCTTCAAAGACATCAAAAGCATAGATGAAGACTGCATCTCCTTGATCAATTTTGAATCCAAGGTCTTCGATGTGGTTAACTTTTTTAATTCCCTGGATATTCCACCCTTCATCATTCGGTTCAATGACCGGATTGCCACGCTGATCGAGGATATCGTGAAGGAGCTTGAAAACGGAACGGTGGGAAAAGAAAGGGTACTCAAATCACTCACTGAGGTGCTGATGATCGAGCTGCTCCGGCATATTTTGAAAAACCGATTGTTTACCGAAGAGCTTTCCACCAACGCTACCTATTTCAAAGACCCAAGACTCATCGACCTATTCAATTACATCAAAACCAATCTCAATGGCGATCTGTCCAACAAAGTCCTGGCACAGGTAGCCAATGTATCGGAAGATTATGTAGGCCAATACTTCAAAATGCTCACCGGAATCAATCCTCAGGACTACATCGAATACCAACGAATGGAAGCGGCTGTGGAGCTACTCCGAACCTCCAAAAAGTCCATTCGGGATATCGGAAAAGAAGTGGGCTATAAAGACACTGCCTATTTCTGCAGACGATTCAAGATGATGTATGGTGTGCCTGCCGGAAAAATGAGAAGAAGGGACTCTTTAATTAGCTTCCAATAAGTGATTGTAAGCTTTTTTGAGCTCCAAAATCTCTTTTAGAAAATCAGGATCTTTTTCTACCTGATTGCCCAATACCACCAAATCTGCCCCGGCATCCAAGGCCATTTTCACTTTTTGTGGGGAGTCCAATCCTCCCCCTACAATCAATGGACTTTTTACCAAAGACTTGACTTCAAAAATCACCTCTTGACTCACAGGCGCTACAGCTCCACTGCCTGCATCCAGAAAAAAGCAAGTCAAGCCTAAGAACTTCCCGGCTAATGCCGTATCCGACACCAATTGAACTTGAGAATTGAGCAATGGAAGCGTCTGACTGACCGAATGGACGCTGTGCAGCTCCCCATTATTGACCAAGATATAAGCGGTGGGGATCACTTCCAGCCCGGAATCGTGAATTTGTCGGGCAGCTTTGACCTGCTGACCAATTAAGTATTCCGGATTACGTCCTGAAATCAGGGAAAGAAAAAGTAAAGCATCAGCTTCGGCAGAAACTTGTCCTTGGGACCCGGGAAAAATACAAACAGGAACCCCGGAAACTATACTTTTCACCTCTCGGATCAGATCACCCAAGCCTTCACCGGCAGAGTAGCTGCCACCAACTAGAATCAAATCCAAGGCGCTTAATTCAGGGAAATTTCGAAGCCGATTATCAATTCCCTTCTCCGGGTCAATCAACCACGCTACACCCTTTTTCCCCGATTTGGAAAGATCCTTAAGAAGCTTTTTAACTTTCTTCACTGTCTTTTACCTCTTCGGGCTGGGTAAAAAGAGCGCTGTAGATTTTGTCCTTGGCCAATGCCAATCCCAAAATCAAGACCCGCTGGGTCAGACTGGGCCAAAAAGTGGATTTTTTGGGTTCGGTAAGACGCTTCCGGATATCCTCATTCAGCAATCCCTCCCGGTCCAGCACTTCCAGGGCTTCTTGGGTTTTGTGCTGCTTTTTCTTTCGGGTAGCCTTGACCACTGCAAATGCCAAAAGGGCTCCCGTCGCCACTACAGCACCTACTTTCAGCCAATCCTCAGATTCTTTTTTCAGCAATTCAAGCTGTTTATTGAGGGTCTGCTCAAGTTCTTCAGACCTTTTTTCCAATTCCTTACTCATCGGTAGTTTTCTCGTTTTTTATGTTGGAGAAAAAGTTTTTCAATGCACCCTCCGTTCGCTGTCTCAACCTCAAGGAATCCCTACTCAGATACAGCACCAGTACCACCAACAAGTACATCAGAGCGACTATCAGAAATCCCAAATAAGGGCTTTGTGTCACCTGACTAAGGAAAAATGCCAGAGAAAGAGACAAAAACAGGAACACCAGCAGCAAGAGACTTCCGATGATCACCAACAAAATCAGACGGGAAAGAAAACCCAAAAACTCTTCCTGAATTTCCTCCTTAATGAGCCCGATTCGAGCTTCGACTATTCCTCTGAGGGTCTTGATAATTTCCCCGACATTGATCATGGTTGGATATAAATTGAAGGCTAAACTAAAATCGAATATAAGCCAAAACCCTTCACCAAAAAAATCATTGGGCAGTACCTTCTTCTCCCTGCGTATAAAATCTGTAGGTCAAAACTAGCTCTAAAGCCATCAAAATCGCCTGATTAATCGGATAAAGCTGATTGAGATGATCGTCGATGTCTGAAAGCCGTGTGTACCATTGAGAGGCCATGGGAATTTCCATAGTGTCATTGATCTTTTCTGAAACTACCCGATAGGCCTCCGCCTTTTCTTCCTTCAGGGGCTTACAGGTTATCAATTCCTTTCTCCCTGTCTTTTGGTTTCTACGAGCAGAGGCGGCAAAAAGCCTGCAGATCAATCCTCTTTGGGAATAATTTCCACAAAAGCCCTTCTTGCCGTCATCGCTTAGCTTACGATACACCACACAGGACCCCGGCTCCTCTTCCATTGCCAACTGTTTGGCGATTTCATCTGCGATTCCTTTGGACTCCAGATCAAATGCCAGCGGCAAAAACTCCAAAGGTGACGCTGGCACCTTGGGGTTGGAGCAGCAAAACCCGCAGCCCGATAGGCATCCTAGCCCTCCTTCCTGATGAAATGTCTTTGCTTCCTCCTCCAGTTCTGAAAATAATTCCTGAACTGCCCGGGCCTTCTCTACCAGACTCATACGATGTGAATATTGGGCAAAGTTAGGATGAGAAAAGGCGGATAAATCCTTCCGAACAAAGATTTTTTTACTCTGATTTACAGCTTTTTACAAGACTTAAGTCAAAAAGAATGACCAATATAGGCTGGGAATCGTTTTTTTAATGTGTTAAACAAGGACAAGATGAGTCATATCGATGAGAAAAAGTCGGAAGAAAGAATCCGACGAGCGTTTGAGGAAAGAAATTGGAGCGAGATAAAAAGTGAAAATTCCTGGGCCATTTTTAAAGTCATGTCAGAATTTGTGGAAGGCTTCGAAAAGCTGGCAAAAATCGGCCCCTGTGTCTCTATTTTTGGTTCTGCCCGAACCCCAAGAGACCATGAATACTACCAAGTGGCAGAGGAAATTGCAGCAAAGCTCGTCCGTCATGGGTATGGAGTGATTACCGGAGGTGGACCGGGCATCATGGAAGCAGGTAACAAAGGAGCCTATTCGGAAGGAGGAAAGTCTGTAGGCTTGAATATCCAGCTTCCCTTCGAGCAGTTCAACAATATCTACATCGACCGAGATAAGTTATTGACCTTTGATTACTTCTTTGTCCGCAAGGTCATGTTTATCAAATATGCTCAGGGTTTTGTGGTACTTCCGGGAGGATTTGGCACTTTGGACGAATTCTTTGAAGCGCTCACCCTGATTCAGACCAACAAAATCGGTCGATTCCCGATCGTATTGGTAGGCAAGGATTACTGGGGCGGACTGGTCGACTGGATCAAAAAGACCTTGCTGAGAGGCGATCCTAATTACATCAGTGAGTCTGATTTGGATTTGTTTACCGTGGTAGATAATGCTACAGAGGCTGTTAAAGCCATCGATGAGTTTTACAGCAAATACCTCCTCAGTCCCAACTTCTAAACCCAATGACGAAAAGCGGATTCCTTTTTCTTTTGATTTTATCTTTTGCGGGTTTCTCTTCGTACGGACAAGAGGCAGAAGCCAAGACGGTGGTGTTCAAAACCCGCTGCGTATCCTCCCTCGAAGAGCCTGGGAATCCGCTTTTTGTGATCTTTGTGGGAGATTTAACGGGGGAGTTTGAAGACAAGGATATCCGAGGGATTAATCCTGATCACATCAAAGAAATGAAAGTACTTAAGACGCCTGATGCTGTGAAGGAATATGGAGAGGCTGCCAAAAATGGAGCTATCCTGATTTGGCTAAAGGATGAAGCGCTGAATCAACTACCAAAAGCGATGGTAAAAGGGTTGTCAAAAATGAAGTCTGCTGACCTCAGCCCACTTTGAGCCTAAGCTCACCCTGTCTCTTGACCACTTTCAGTTCAAAATACTGATTGATAAAGCCCTTGCAGTTATTTTCTGCCCATTCTGCCCGAGATTCTGTATCGAAAAGCAGGGTCATCCTCAGCATGGTTTTGACATATTGCTCATGCTGTCCGAGATTTTTCACCCAAAAGAGAAAAGTTGATTCCCACTCCTCTTTGAATTTGTCAAAGTGACTTCTCCCATCAAAAAGTAATTCGAGTTGGTTATCCCCATTTCTGAATCGGTAGATGCCACAAAGCTGTCTGTAAATCAACCGAATCCTATCCGTAGGAAACTCAAACGTATCCAAAATCCGCTCATACGTCTCATCCATCAGCTGTAAGGGATTGTAAAGATGAGTGTAGGACTTTTTCAACTCATACACCATCTGATCGAGCAGTTCTTCCTCCAATGCAAATTGGGCTTGGCGCAAAATGTAATTTTTGTCTAAAGGAAACAGCTTATCGATCATTCAATCAGGGGGTTTGGGCAAAAATACTATTTCTCATTCAAAAAAAGGAAAAAAGATTGTCCTGAAAAATCCTGTTTTTCTTCTTTTTTCCCTTTTCCTGACCTCACCAATCTGAAGGCCTTGAGGAGCGATAGGCACTCATTTGATCCAATAGCTCCACCGGATCATCAGAGATTATGATTAAGTCCTCCTGCTCCGGATAGAGAAAGCCCTCCTCCATGGCATGATTTAGAAAGTCAATGAGCTTGTCGTAGTACCCATTGACATTGTAGAGAGCCAAAGGCTTTTGGATGTAGTGTAGCTGATTGAGTGTCATGATTTCAAAAAGCTCCTCCAGGGTACCTATTCCACCCGGCATAGCAATGAAACCGTCTCCCCGCTCAGCCATCAGCCACTTCCGATCCCGCATGGTCTCGACGATGATCAGCTCGGTGCATCCGGTGTGGGCTACTTCACGATCTACCAGTTTTTGAGGGATAATTCCCAAAACTTCCTTTCCCGCCGCCAGCATTTCATCTGCTATCACTCCCATCAAACCTACTCTTCCTGCACCATATACCAGAGAAAGATCTCTTTTGATCATCTCCTGAGCCAATGCCCTGACTCCAGCTTCGTAAATGGACCCATTGCCTTTTTTGGACCCGCAGTAAACCGTAATTTTTTTCATTTCATTCTGTGGAATTTGATTACTAAAATAGAAAGATCGAAGGATTGCAATTGGAAGGGAAGATAGATGAATTTATTTCTGAACAGAATCTCCTTTCGAAAAAGAAGAAAATTGGAGGTTTTCGCCTTTGGAAAAGTATTTTACCTTCATCTTTGAAAATCAAACACGAATTCCTCTTTCCCCCTCTCTGCCATGAAAATCTGTTTTGCGACCAACAACAAAAAGAAAATTGAGGAGGTAAAAGCCGCTCTTGGTCCTGAACATCACATCGTCTCGCTTGAGGAAATAGGATGTCATGAAGAACTTCCGGAGACAGGAAATACGCTTGATGCCAATGCCTTCCAGAAAGCCCGATATGTCAAGGAGCACTATGGAGTGGATTGCTTTGCGGACGACACAGGATTGGAAGTAGAGGCATTGAATGGGGCTCCGGGGGTGTATTCGGGAAGATTTGCAGGAGAACCCCGTAGCGATGAGCGAAATATTGAGCTTCTATTGGAAAGAATGAAGGATCAAAGCCATCGAAAAGCCCGGTTTAGAACGGTGATTGCGCTGATTTTGGAGGGGAAAGAATATGCCTTTGAAGGAGTGGCAGAAGGGGAAATTCTGGAAGAAAAAGTTGGCACTGGAGGGTTTGGATATGATCCTGTCTTCCGCCCCAAGGGTTTTGAAAAGACATTTGCTGAATTGACTTTGGAAGAAAAAAACCAAATCAGTCACCGGGGAAAAGCAATAAAATCATTAATTGAATTCCTCAGCCAAAGAAAATTCTGAGTAGTCCCAAAATGAATTAACTTTGCCCCTCATGAAAAAACCCTTCATCGTCGGTATCACAGGAGGCTCTGCCTCCGGAAAGACTCTTTTTCTGGAGCGATTGTTGAGCAGCTTTGATCCCGGCGAGGTTTGTCTTATCTCTCAAGACAACTATTACAAACCCCGGCATCTCCAGCCCATCGATGCTCAGGGGGTTCATAATTTCGATACGCCTCACAGCATAGATTTCGAACAGTACGCAAGCGATATCCGCAAAATCCAACAGGGAGAAACGGTGTATCGGGAGGAATATACCTTCAACAACGCAGCCAAAAAACCAAAAATGCTCACCTTCAGCTCTGCTCCCGTAGTGGTGGTTGAAGGGATTTTTGTTTTGTACTATCCTGAACTGGCAGATCTGTTGGATTTAAAGATTTTTATTGATGCCAAAGATCATATCAAGCTCAAAAGAAGAATCATCCGGGACAAGGTAGAGCGGGGCTATGATCTGGATGATGTGCTCTATCGGTATGAAATGCACGTGATGCCCACTTACGAAAAGTACATCAAGCCATTCAAAAATGAGGCTGACTTGATCGTCCCAAACAATCAAAGTTTTGAAAGGGCTTTGGATGTGATCCGTACCTACCTCAGAATCAAGTCACATACCTAAGCTAAAAAATTGGGCTGGAATCGCTTCGATTCCAATTATTCTCTATATTTGCCGCGCATGAAAAAGAACTTCGGCACATCTTCAAGCTTACTGAAACAGCGGCTCACTCTGCTGCTGGTAATGTTCTTGTGCTTTTTTGTGTCAAGCGTAGAATATCTGCCTACGGATGCCGAGCAGGTTCGAACCGAGCAGAACGCCGATAATCCCGATCAAACCATTATTAGTGTTGCTTTGGATGCAGTTGTACCTTTTGCGGTGCAAGTGGCCGACACCATATTTTATCTTATATACCAGATTTTCAGCTTTGAGCTGAAGCTTCCTACTCTTCAGGCAGTATCTGCCTCTATTCCCAATTCTCTGGTGGAGACGCTATTTGAGCGGATAATCTCCACCAAAGGGCCCTGATTTTTTTCTTGATTCATTTCCTTTTCCCTTGATGGGAAACCCATTCACACGTATTTCTTAACAAACAATTACTTATACCTTATGCAAAACAAAGGCATCATTGTGTTTTTGACAGTGGTCATTACAGCGCTCTGTCTGTATTATCTGTCATTCACTTTCGTATCCAATGGAATCCAACAAACAGCAACTGAATATGCTACGGATACCAATGGCAATATAGATTTCGGGAAAAGAAGAGCCTATCTTGACTCTATCTGGAGACAGCCCGTTTACAGCTTCTTGGGAGCTGATTTCACTTACCAAGAAGTAAAAGAAACCGAACTGGGACTTGGACTTGACCTTCAGGGCGGTATGCACGTGACCTTGGAAGTATCCCCTGTGGAGATTGTCAAGGGAATCGCCGGAAACCCAAGAGATGAAGCATTTAACAAATCAGTAGAAGAAGCAAGAGAAGAGGCAAAAACCTCCAATTCTCCTTTTGCAGATCTATTTTATGCAGCTTGGCAAAGAAACAACCCAGGTAAAAACCTAAGCAGCATTTTTGCAACTGCTGCCAATAGAGGAAGAATTTCTCTGGAATCCTCTGATTCTGAAATCCTCGACATCATCAATACTGAGGTAGAAAATGCCATCGACCGTTCTTTTAATATCCTAAGAACTCGTATCGACCGATTTGGTACTTCTCAGCCCAATATCCAGAGAATCGCAGGTTCTGGCAGAATCCAGATCGAATTGCCTGGTGCTGACAATCAGGAGCGAGTAAGAAACCTTTTGCAGGGTGTGGCTAAGCTTCAGTTTTGGGAAGTATTGGAGCTCAACGAATATGGAGGAGCTATCGAAACCATCAACTCAACCTGGGTATCTGACCAAAAAGCAACTACTACCGAAGAAGAACCAGTGGTAGAAGAAAATCTTTCTCCAGAAGACTCTTTAAAGAATGCCCTAGAGAAGCAATTGGAGGAATTGGATCCATTGAACTCTACCAATGATGTGTCTCCGGTCATCAGCTTGCTCAAGGCTAACTACGGTTTGGTGTACGATATGAGAGATACCCTCGCGGTCAATCGAATCTTGAAAAATGAGAGATATCAGGCCTTTTTGCCAAGAGACCTCAAACTTCTTTGGGGCGTTAAGCCGGTAACTGCGGAAGACGGCACAGAAATCATCGAACTCTATGCTGTGAAGACAGCAAGAGGAAGTGATGAAGCTCCTTTAGAAGGTGACGTAGTCACTGATGCCAGACAGACTTTGGATCAGACTTCCAGACCTGCCGTATCCATGCAGATGAATGCAGAAGGTGCCAGAAAATGGAGAAAACTTACCTCCGAGAATGTAGGCAGAAGAATTGCCGTAGTATTGGATGACTACGTGTACACCGCTCCTGTGGTGAACGGGGAGATTCCTAACGGTCAGTCTGAAATCTCAGGTAACTTCTCCCTTCAGGAAGCCCAAGATTTGGCAAATATCCTCAAATCAGGTTCTCTTCCTGCTCCGACTCAAATCGTAGAAGAAAGCATCATCGGCCCAACTTTGGGTAAAGAAGCTCAAAGCCAAGGTATTATTTCCATGGTAGCCGGTTTGGTTTTGGTGGTCTTGTTCATGATCGCTTATTACACCAAAGGTGGTTTGGTAGCTATTGCGGCTCTTGTATTCAACATCTTCTTTATTCTTGGAATTTTGGCTCAGCTTGGCGCCGCCTTGACTTTGCCAGGTATTGCAGGTATCGTATTGACCATTGGTATGTCAATCGATGCTAACGTATTGATTTTTGAACGAATCAAAGAAGAACTGAGAAACGGAGCTGGATTGCTTGCAGCAATCAATTCAGGTTACAATAAAGCCTTCTCAGCTATTTTGGATAGTAACGTGACTACCTTCCTTACCGGTGCCATTCTGTACTCTTTGGGCCAGGGACCGGTTAAAGGCTTTGCGATTGTATTGATGATTGGTATTGCCTCCTCTTTCTTCTCAGCGGTATTCATCACTCGCGTGATTGTATCCTGGATGACCAAAAAAGGAGATAAGAGCAACATCAATTTCTCTGCTCCATTTGCTAAAAATGCACTTTCTGCCCTACAAGTTGATTTCTTGAGCAAGAGAAAAGTAGCTTACCTGATCTCTACAGGGATTATCATCATCGGTTTGGCTATTGCAGCCATCAATGGATTGAAATTTGGAGTTGACTTCTCCGGAGGTAGATCTTACATCGTAGAGTTCAACCAGCCGATGGTTCCATCCGACTTGAAAGTTGGCTTGGACGGTGAGTTTGACGGCTCTGTGGAAGTAAAAACTTACGGTTCAAACAATGTCCTGAAAGTAACCACCTCTTACCTGATCAATGAAGATGACGACGCTTCCAACTTAGAAGTAGAAAACAAAGTGAAGGAAGGAATCGCCAATGTGACCGGATTTAACTTTATCGAAAACGCTGAATTGTTGGGTGAAAATCAGTTTGCAATCACCGGTTCATCCAAAGTAGGAGCTACTGTAGCAGATGATATCAAGGCTTCCTCCCTGGAAGCCATGATGGTCGCTTTGATTGCGATCTTCCTCTACATCTTGTTGAGATTTAGAAAGTGGCAGTTCTCTTTGGGTTCCATTGTGGCTTTGATTCACGATACCCTATTTGTAATTGCTGCCTTTGCTATCGCCAGTGCATTCGGAGCAACATTTGAGATCGACCAGGTATTCATTGCTGCGGTGTTGACGGTGATCGGTTACTCTATCAACGATACGGTGATCGTATTTGACCGAATCCGGGAAAATATCGAAAACAGAGGCACGCACAAACTGGTGAAAGTATTCAACGATGCGATCAATCAGACTTTGGGCCGTACCTTGATCACTTCCTTCACTACCTTGATCGTGGTGATCGTCTTGTTGATTTTCGGCGGGGAAGTACTGAGAGGTTTCTCTTTCGCCCTGTTTGTAGGTATCGGAGTGGGTACTTACTCCTCTATTTTCATCGCGACTCCAATCGTAGTTGACTTGATGAAAAAGGAAATCGAACAAGAGTCTGGACAAAAAGAAGCTAAGAAAACAGCTTAATCCAAACAAAATACACAAGAAAGGAGCAGACCATCATCTGCTCCTTTTTTTGTGGTATAAAATTCAACTATATTTTGGAATCTAAAACTTAACATCACTTCATCAAGCAACCATGAAAATCAGCAAAGAAGACTTTGAGCAAATGAAAGCCAAGTATGACAAGGAAGTAAAAAAAGGCAAGGCTGGAAAAGACAAGAATAAGGAGATAGATGATCAAACCAACTGGATTTATTATACCAAAGAGGACATCATGGAAGCTTTGGGACAAGAAGGAGCAACAGGAATAAAGTTTCACTTTATTGAATACACCGAAGAAGTCGCTAAAAAATATTATGGCGATGATGCTGACCTCTATGTGGGTAGACTCGGACTGGTATTTTCACCGATTTTCCCGGCCGATTCAAGGGTGAGTTTGCAAAATGGAGACGAATACTTTGACAGAGGAAACATGTGCCCTCCAAAATGCGAATAGACGAACTTTTATATCATGCATTCTTTGAAAGGGACTTCTATTACATAAAGTTGATAGTCTTCTTTGGATTAGTGGGGTTGATTGGCTTTTTGTTTCTAAGTAAAGAAGATAAAACCAATCCTACCCTGCTTTATTCCCTAGGGATCTTGATCCTTACAGCTTTCTATGAATTTTTTGCCAGTATATTAGCCGCTCAGGGAATTGATAATCATTGGGTCTACAACATTTTCAATGGACATATCGGAGCTATTCTCTTTTTGCTTTTGATTCGAAGTTTATTGAAAAAGAAAGCTCACAGAAAGGTTGTTCTGTATTTCAGTGGAGCATTATTGGTGATTTCTGGTGCTCTGCATTTTATTGGAATTGCCTCACTTCATGATGGAGGAGAATACATTGCTTTAGTAAATACCGTGTTTATACTTTCGTCCTGCGGCTTGTATTTTTTCGAATTGATCACCATGGATGAATTTTTGGCTATCAATCCCCTGAAGTCTTTCAGTTTTTGGGTTACCACTACTATATTATTCTATATTTCCTCCTCATTCATGATCTATATATCTTACGTCTACTTGTATACACACCACTTGGAAGTATACTATATGGTGTATGAGATTCCAAGACACATGGCCTTACTTTGTAACCTACTCCTTTGCTTTGGCATTTATTCCTATGTATTAAAGCAAAGATTTGAACTAGAAACCATTCATGTCTGAGCAGGAAAGCCAGTTTATCCTTATCCTTTTTGGAGGAATATTTTTCGCATTTTTCATGTCAGTGTTTGTGGTGGCTATCGTGGTTCTCCACCGACAACGACAGGTTCAAAATCAGGAAAAGCTAAAGCAGCTTAAGGTTGAATACGATAAAATGCTTTCAGATATTGAGATGGAAATTCAGCAAGACACACTGACCCATGTGGGGCGAGAACTTCATGACAATATCGGTCAGCTTCTTTCTTTGGCCAAGCTCAATCTCAACTCCTCCAAACCCGAGCGCCAAGCTGAAGGAAAGGAGTTTTTGAACCAAATCATTCAAGAGGTAAGAAATCTATCCAAATCCCTGAATCTAGACTGGGTGGAATCCATCACGGTAGATGATTTTATTCAAGGCCAATTGGGTAAAATCGAGTCTACTGGCTATTGCAAAACCTCTTTCCACACGGATCAATCTTTTAATCAACTCGCAAAAGACAAAAAACTGGTGCTGATTCGGGTGATTCAGGAATGCCTCAATAATGCCATCAAACACGCCAAGCCTACCGAGCTTAAGATCTTGATTTTTCAAAATGGATCTTCCCGACAAATTGAAATACACGACGACGGGGCTGGTTTTGACACTTCCAAGGCATCTCAGGGAAGTGGGATGTATAACATCAAAAAAAGAATGGAGACCATCGGTGGGAAATTGGATATTGAGTCAAAAATAGGCGCCGGCACCTTGATCCGAATTCAGCTACCCTCCACAGTTTGATTGAAAGCATTTCCTTTCCTTGACGTGGCAAATAGGTTTGATTTTTAATAAATTGAAGTGATTCCTGTTTAGAATTGGAATTCGGGGCTGTTTCTTCCAAATTAGAATTTTATCCGCTCAGCAATTTTGGGCCATTTGAAAAACTCCAAACCATGCGTATCCTTTTTTCTATTCTAGTCATTTTGCATGGACTGATCCATCTTTTGGGCTGGCTCAAAGGATTTGGTCTTAGGGAAATCAAAGAACTAACCCTTCCCATTTCAAAACCTTTGGCTGCTATTTGGCTATTCTCTGCCTTGCTTTTGCTGGTTTATGCGGCATTGTACCTAGTCCAATCCAAATATTCTTGGATTTTCGGAATACTTGCAGCCTTGGTCTCCCAAGTCTTGATCCTGATCTTTTGGAAAGATGCCAAAATAGGCACGATTCCAAATATCCTGATTTTCCTGGTTTCGCTTATGGCTTGGGGACAGCATCGATTTCAGCAAGTCGTGAAACAGGAATCCTCCGAAATCTACAGGAAAAGTATTCAAGGAGAAGCCCCTTTAGTCGAGGAAAAGCAGCTGGAGAAGCTGCCAGGTCCAGTCAAAAATTGGCTTAAACAATCCGGAATGATGGGCAAGCCTTTTCACAAAGGAGCCAAAGTCACCCAATCCGCTGAGATGAAGATGAATCCCGATCAGGAAAAATGGATGAAAGCCTCAGCTTGGCAATACACGAGCATCGATCCTCCTGCCTTCATTTGGACAGTGGATGCTCAAATGAATGCGTTTCTGGGCTTTAAGGGAAAAGACCGCTTTAAAGATGGCAAGGGTCAAATGCTGATTCGTCTCAACTCTCTGATTCCTATCGTGGATGAAACGGGAGAAAAAATGGATGAGGGTTCCATTCAGCGGTTTTTGGGTGAAATGGTCTGGTTTCCTTCTCTTGCACTCAGTCCGTATATCCGTTGGGAACAAATCGACAACATGTCCGCAAAGGCCACTTTGGACTATCAAGGCACCTCCGGAAGTGGTACATTTTTCTTCAATGAAGAAGGAGACGTGATACGTTTCTCTGCACTGAGATATCGAGGAAATGAACCGGATGCCCAGCGACGGGAATGGATCATGGATATTCAGGAATACAGCACCTTCGAAGGAATCCGCGTTCCTTCAAAAATGACCTCCACTTGGAGGCTGGGTTCGGGAGATTGGACCTGGCTGAAACTGGAGGTAAATGACATTAAGTATAATCCTGAAAGAATGGAATTCTGACCGTCAGGAGAAAAAGCAACATGATTCAAATCACTAAAAATCATTAACTTCCCTCTATTCAGGAATGAGAATGATGACTTTTTGCGCTGCTTTCGATTTCCTTTAGTACTGAATTCTCTTTTTTCAAAAACTTAACCTAGCACCTTATGGAAAATAAAGCCTTAGCCTTTGACTATCTGAAAAATCTGATGCTAGTCAACGAAGACGCGGATAAGCTGGCCTTGGAAGACACCAATTTATCAAAAGAAGACAAAGAGACCCTGATTCCGCTGATGACCTTAATCAAAGAAGTTTCGGCAAAAGCCAGGGAAACAGACTATCTGAAGTCGGAAAGTGGAAAAAAGCTCAGCGAAGAACAGGTAAAAGCACAAATCAGAGGCTTTGAACTCAATACCCGAAACATGGAAAACACCTACGACACCATCATGAGTATCAAGAGTTCCCTACAGATGGTCGTCAAGGATGCCACCCGCGCCTATAACTACATCATGGCGATGTACATTACCGCATTTATTTTGGGAATCGGGCTGATCGCTACTTCCATCTACTTTGCAGCACAGGACAAAACCATCTTGGCCATTGCCTTTGGGTCGGTTGGCTTTCTGGATTTGGTCACGACCTTCTTCTTCAAGCCTCCTTTGGAAATCCAAAACAGCCGATCCAATCTGTCCCAACTCATGATCATTATCACCAACTGGTTTGCCGAACTAATGAATATGAACAGCTACATGGGTCAGCGGGGAGCTGAGATTACCTGGCAGGAAATGAAGGATATCTCCGATGCGCTGAATGAAAGCACCAAAAAGATGGTCACATTGATTGAGGAGTATTCAGAGGTTAGAAAGTAGTCGATCTAAAAAATCATTTCCAAATCGTCCTTTTTCCATTTTACCTAGCAAAGGCATGACCAGAAAAGAATTTGTCCGAATCTGTGGTTTCTTGGGATTGTCGCTTCCTTTTCAGCCGATTATTTCTTCCAAGGAACGGGATCAAAACGTATTAATCATAGGTGCCGGGGCCGCAGGCATTACAGCCGGGTATTTATTGGGTCAGCAGGGGATATCGTATCAGATCCTAGAAGCTTCTATGAACTATGGAGGACGAATGAAAACCAACCGTGATTTTACAGATTTCCCAATTCCCTTGGGGGCTGAGTGGATTCATGTCTCAGACAAAGAGCTGGAAAAAATCATCAACAATCCCAACCGGACCATTTCTACGCAACTAAAAAAATACCCAAGAAAGGAACAAGTAGGGTACTATGAGTCTGGTGAAATGACCTATCGGACTATTCCTGCGGTCTTTGGGCCTTTTTACAAAGAACAGAAGTTTGTCAATTCTACCTGGCTGACCTTTTTTGAAGATCATCTTCTTCCCGAAGTCCGGGAAAAAATCAAATATGGCCACCAAATCCTTGAGGTAGACTACTCGGGGAAAAAAGTAAAACTGAGGGATCAAAATGGGACTGTCTTTAATGCAGACCGTGTGATTTTAACCATCCCACTCAAGCAGCTGCAGAAAGGAATGGTCACCTTCTCTCCAAGTCTCCCGGATTACAAAACCCAAGCAATTCAGCGAGCAGAAATTTGGGGCGGAATAAAAATATTTATCAAGTTCTCCGAAAAATTCTACCCGGCTTTTACACTCTTTCCTGATTCGGATGCAAGCAATGGACAAAGGCTTTATTACGATGCTGCCTTCGGCCAAAATAGCAATAGTGCGATTTTAGGTTTGTTTGCCGTCGGAGAACAAGCCAAACCCTACCAATACCAGGTCAATTCAGAGCAGATTAGTTATGTTTTGGATGAATTGGATCAGGTATTTAATGGCAAGGCCTCCGAAAACTACGAGAAGCATATCGTACAGAATTGGGATAGGGAGCCCTTTATCGAGGCGGCCTATCTCTCCGATTATGAATCCAACGGGCTAACCCGAGAACTTTCGCATCCCTTGGAGGATAAAATTTTCTTTGCCGGTACGGCATATACCCGTGAAAACGACTGGGGAAGTGTACACAATGCCACCCGGTCCGCTCATGGCGCAGTCAATGAATTATTGAAAGCCATTTCGGCAAAACCATAAATAATCATGATAAAGTCAGAACTATCATTGACCTCTCCTCCAACTCTTTTGAATCAAAAGTTCCTAGTCCTTCTTCTGGTAATCACTTTTATGGGATGGGCTTGCCAAGAGCCCAAAGATGAGGAGGAAATTAAAAAGCAGATAGAGGAGTTTTATCTCCTTCCTCAGGATATTTACTCGGAAACTCCAAATTCAAATATTCTGTCTAGCGAATTGGTAAGGCGAATAGAAATCGCAAAGGAAGTGACCGAGAAAGACAGAAAACGTATCCAGGAAAGTGACCATCCCACTGACAAGCCTCTTCTCCTCGAAGGCTGTGTTTTTGCCAGTTTATATGATGGTTTTCATACTTTTCATATTAAGGAAATAGCCATTGAAAACGATACTGCAAAAGCGGTAATAAATCTCGAATACGCATCTGATCCTTCCGAAAAATGGTCTGATCTTCTGATCTTGGTAAATGAAGGAGGATGGAAAGTTGATAATGTAATTTTTGCGCCTTCACATACGGGAGATCGGGATCTTTGGCAAAGATTAGATCTAACCCGGTTTTAACGAGAGGCAGAATGTGGATCACACGTAAGTACCCATTGGGCTAATTTTTCTCCCTTCCAACTCATCAGATATTGATCCTTTTGCAAGGGATATCTTTTTGGAATCAGGAGAACTAAATTTTGGAAAACACAAAAAAACCCCGAAATCAATCAGATTTCGAGGTTTTCTGTCCTTGGAAAATTAAAGTTTTCCTACAACAACTCATTCGCAAGATTTGCCAGTTCAGACCGTTCGCCTTTCTCCAGCTTGATATGGGCATAGAGGGGATGGTCCTTTACCCGGTCGATCAGGTAAGAAAGACCATTGGACTGAGAGTCTAGATAAGGCGTATCGATCTGGAAAACGTCACCTGTAAAGATGATTTTGGTGTTTTCACCTGCACGGGAAATGATCGTCTTAATTTCATGCGGAGTCAGGTTTTGCGCCTCATCCACGATAAAGAAGATATTGGAAAGAGACCGTCCCCGGATATAAGCCAAGGGCTGAATCACCAATTTTTCCTGATTGACCAGTTCGGTGATTTTTTGGTACTCCTTATCTGTTTCCTTGTATTGGTTTTGGATAAACTTCAGATTGTCCCAAAGAGGCTCCATATAAGGATTGAGCTTGGATTTGATGTCTCCGGGAAGATATCCGATGTCTTTGTTGGAAAGAGGCACAATAGGTCGGGCCAAAAAGACCTGCTTGTATTCCCGACGCTGTTCAAGTGCACCTGCCAAAGCGAGTAGCGTTTTCCCTGTTCCGGCTACCCCTTGGATAGAAACCAATTTGATCGCCGGATTCATGATCGCATGCAGAGCAAAAGTCTGCTCGGCATTTTTGGGCTTGATATTGTAAGCCAATCGCTTATCTACCCGCTCCAGGACATTTTCTTCTGAATTGTAGAATGCCAGAACGGAGTTTTTGTCACTTTTCAGGATGTAATAGGCATTGGACTTTCGCTTGCGGGTACCCAATACCAGCTTGGCCTCAATATAGCCTTGCTCATACAGCTTGTTGATCGCATCGGGGTCAACCGACTCCATGACGTATTTGCCGGTATTTTCGAGCTCGGTGATATTTTTGATCTTGCCCGTTTCGTAGTCCTCTGCATGGACATTCAGTGACTTGGCTTTGAGGCGAAGATTGATGTCTTTGGATACGAGGATGACTTTTCGGGACTTTTCTGTTTCCTGAAGGTGAACTGCCACATTGAGAATTTTGTGGTCATTCTTTTCCTCCCCGAAGATTTCAATGGCATTCCGCTCATTTTCCGGATGGTTCATCATCACTTTGAAATTGCCCTTGGTTTTTCCATTCAGTGGAGTCCACTGATCGATCCGCTGATCTTGGGACAGCTTATCGAGCAGTCGGATAAACTCCCGGGCTTCAAAGTTTTTGGTGTCATTGCCTTTTTTGAACTGATCCAGTTCCTCCAGCACCGTGATCGGGATGACCACATCGTGCTCGGCAAAGTTCATGATGGAGTTGTGTGCGTAAAGGATCACGGACGTGTCCAGCACAAAGATTTTCCGATCTTTATCGGATTTGGCTCTAGGCATGCGCAGGAAAATTGTAGTGGTGTAGTGCTGAAATAATTTAAAAAATAATCTCGGGGATTAGGCATGCATTGCCAATAAATTATGGTTAAAAATCACGAAAAAGGGGGATAGGCTTGAGAATCAATTTGATAAAAAAGTGGAAAGGTGGTAAAGTTCGAAAGTTGTAAAGTTACGTGAGACCTACCTTGCCACTTTCCAACCTTCCAACTTTAGAACCTTAATCCAGCAGCGCCCGAATATCCTCATTATCCAAGCTCTTCATAAAGCTTTCCTCATTGGAAATGAGTTCTCCGGCAAGGGCAAGCTTCCGGTTTTGGAGAGCCATGATTTTTTCCTCCACAGAGCCCCGGGTGATGAATTTGTAAATGATGACCTTGTTTTCCTGTCCGATTCGGTGTGCCCGATCAATGGCCTGAGCTTCCACAGCCGGATTCCACCATGGATCAAGCAGGAACACATATTCTGCCTTGGTCAGGTTGAGGCCTACGCCACCGGCTTTGAGTGAGATAAGGAATACCTTGATGTTCTCGTCATTTTGGAACTTCTCCACCTGCGCCTGTCGATCCCGGGTGGAACCGTCGAGATAGGCATAAGGGATATTATTTTCCTCCAAAAATGCTCGTACTATACTCAGGTGCCTCACAAATTGACTAAAGACCAGCACTTTGTGATCCTCTGAGATGGTCTCCTGAAGCATGTAGGTAATGTCCTCCAACTTTCCTGATTCCCCTTTGTAGTCTTCCCTCACCAATTTGGGATGGTTGGCGATCTGACGAAGCTGGGTCAAACCCCGGAGTAGGGTGAATTGCTGTGCACCCCTACCCGCACCAGCGAGTTCACCGATGATTTTTTCCCTATAGTAGCTTTTCACTTCCTCATACACCTTTTCCTGCTCGGCTGTCATGTCGGAGTACTTCACATTGGTGAGCTTTTCCGGAAGGTCTTTGGCCACTTGAGATTTGAGTCTTCTTAGGATAAAAGGCTTGATCATCGCATGAAGGCGGGAAGCCTTTTCCTTGTCATTTTGCTTCTCGATGGGCAGCAAAAACTGCTTCTTGAACATATTCTGATTACCCAAAAGCCCGGGATTGACAAAGTTCATCTGAGACCAAAGGTCCATGGTTCCGTTTTCCACAGGAGTACCGGTAAGGATGAGTCGGCGCTTGCTTTTCAGCTTGTTGACCGCTACTGCAATATTGGAAGAGGGATTTTTTATCGCTTGGGATTCATCCAGGATGATGTAATTGAAGTAGAAATCCTTGAGGATATCAATATCCATCCTCACGATCCCATAGGAAGTCAGGACCACATCATAGCCTCTGAATTTCCAGGGATCTTTGATCCGCTGCGTCCCGGAATACACCAAGACTTTGAGTTCAGGGGCAAACTTCCTCGCTTCCAACTCCCAGTTGTAAATCAGGGAAGTCGGCATGACCAGCAGGGAAGCGAAGCCGGGATTTTCTTCTTTTTCGTAGGAGAGCAAAGCCAGGGCCTGTACGGTTTTCCCCAAACCCATATCATCTGCCAAGCATCCACCAAACTGGTATTCATTGAGGAAACGAAGCCAGTTGTACCCTGCCTGCTGATACGGACGAAGTGTCCCATTGAATGAGGCAGGAATTTCGTAATCGTCAATCGCATCAAACTCTCTGAGCCGCTCCAACTTAAGACTTAAGGTCAGCTTGATGAGTTCTCCGTTTTGGAGTTCCTTTGCAAATGCCAGGTGATGCTTGCGAAGCACCAACTCATCAGCAGATCGCTCCTCGATGAAATTGAACAGCTCGGAATAGTTCACAAACCAGGAGGCCGGAATCACGGCAGTTTCCCCGTTGGGCAATTCGAATTCTGTTTTGCCGGAAATAATCAATCGGCGGATTTTGGCAAAAGGAACCAGATAAACTCCAAACTTGATCATGGCCTTGACATCAAACCAGTCAATGTTTTCATTGACTTCAATGGTAATCTGCGCCTTGCCAATATGGTAAGTCTTGCCATTGAGGCTGTTTTTCTGGACGATTTGAATTCGGTTTTCCTCCAGGTAATCTTCATTGGTACCCAGCCACTCAAAGGCCTGTGTTTTGGACAAGCTGAACTTGCCATGAGTGAAGACCATTCCTTTCTTCTTTAGAATCGTCTCGTATTTCTTTTCTACCTGAGAAGTCCTGACGGTCTTATAAAAGGTATAGGTGTCGTTTTTCTCTTCGAGACGGACTGAATTTCCACTGTTTTCTCCTCCTGAGGCCTGGATTCCAAAGTCATAATCTCCGTACTGGAATCGAAGCTCAAAGACGATTTTGCTCTCATCAGGGACTGAGTATTCATTGCCAAAAAGATCCTCTCCGGCGTTGAATTGAAGTTCACTGATCGCGAGCAGGGCCTGTGGAGAAGCTTGCTCGGTTTTGATTTCAAATCCCCTTGCTTCCACCTCAAACTGGGTGATGAGGTTTTTCATAAAACCCCGATAGTATCCGGGTTCTATTCTTTTCTCAATGACGATAAATTTCTTGTTGAGAAAAGCCTGCAGTTTTTTCCCGTCAATTCCCTTTTCGAAGTGAAAAAGTTGCTGATTGACAATCAACCAAGCGGGCTCTTTACAGATGAAGTAGCCGTTCTTATACTGCCAATCCAGCTTTTGATTTTTATGCTTGATCGTGGGCCAATAGTGGGTATTGTCGGGATTTTTATGAAAATGGAACAGAACTGTGGCGGGTTCGGGGTTTACCTGGATTTCCTTCCAGGCCGGATATTTATCCGACCCCATTTCAAAAAGCCGCTTCCCGATCAGTTTGGGAAGGATTTTGGCTCGTTTTATTTCAAGATTTTCTGCCAGAAGCTTTTGAATGTCCAAGTCTTCCGTCTTGGGATCGAAAATCTTTTGAAGGAATTCGGTAGGCTTGATGTTCTTCTTTTTCATGTACTGCTTCGCCACCACCTCAGGCTGCATGGAGTCCATGAGTCGGATCAGTTCATAATCGGTAGCATCCAGACCTGAATCAAATTCGGCAGCATTGGCAGAGCTGATATTCTGATAAGCAAGAGAAAGTCGGTCTTTCTCATCGAGCTGTACTACAAAAGATTCTAAAAGAAGCCCAAGATATTCATGGCTAAAAATAGAATATACTATCTGAAAAGGTTGGTCTGAATTAACTATCATAAGTGATATTATATAGTCTGAGAATAAATTCGAAGACTATATTTTGAAAGATTGGAGGTATGGTTATGAAAACACAATTTGAAAAGTACTAAAAAAGTCCTTCCCTTGGGATAGGCAGGCAGGGATTTTTCAAAAAAAAAGCCTGAATCTTATCCATTCAGGCCGTTTTTCATTTTTTTACTATCGCTATCAGGGGGCAATTTCCTCTTTAGGGGTAGGAGCTTCTTCTTTTTTCTCTGGGAAAAAGCGGTTTTGAAATAGGAGAATTATCGCTACTCCGATAAAAATAGAGGCATCAGCTATATTAAAAATAGGCCAAAGAGCAGTATAACTTCCCCCCCAAAGCGGTACCCAATCCGGAATATATCCTTCCCAGATATCAAAGTAAAACATATCCACTACCTGCCCATGAAACCAAGGTGTAGGAGCGTTGTAAGGGGCATTATCCAACCAAACTCCATAAAAAACAGAGTCTACCAAATTGCCTATCGCCCCGCCCAAAATCATCGAAATACATAAAATATACAGCGGATGATTTTTCTTTTCGATAATATAAGATAGGTAATAACCAATTCCTACCATTGCTACCAAACGGAAGGTAGTCAGGATCATTTTTCCATATTCAGAACCCAGTTCCATCCCAAAGGCCATCCCTGGATTGGTGGTATAATGCAACTTAAACCAGTCTCCGAAAATGGGGATCTGTCCCGGAGTGCCAAAGTCCATCTGGAAATGAACCAGCATTTTTACTGCCTGATCTAGGGCAATGACCAGAAAAGCAATCCCAAAGTATTTTAGGTAATTATTCATTGAATGGGCTTTAGGCCTTTTTTACGTTTACCAGCAGTTCGAAATCATCCATATCCAACAAGGTGCCTTCTGCGATTGACTTTACTTCCAGGGTATTCGCCTGAGTTTCGGATTGAATATAATCCCCAAACGAGCTCACCGAAGCATCTACCAGTTCATTTCCACTCGCCAGGACTATGCTTATTTTGTCCTGCACTTCCAACCCCATTTCTTTTCTGAGGTTTTGGATTCTGTTGACCAGATCCCGGGCTACCCCCTCCTGCTTCAACTCGTCGGTGAGATTCACATCCAGTGCCACAGTGAGACCTTGGTCAGAGGCTACAGACCAACCCGGAATGTCCTGAGTGGTGATCAATACCTCCTCCAGCAGAATGTCCATGGACTCATTTTCCACAGTTATTTCAAGCTTGCCCTCACGCTCGAGCTGGGCGATTTCGGCCTGACTCCATGCGCTGATGGCAGCATTGACCAAACGAAGCTTTGGTCCCAGTTTTTTACCTAAAACAGGCAGATTGGGTTTTACATTTTTTACAAAAATGCCAGAAGCATCATCCAGATACTCTACTTCTTTGATATTGACTTCTGTTTTGATCAAGTCCTCCACATGCTCGATCTGAGCCTGAGTCTTTTTGCTCAATACCGGAATCAAGATGCGCTGAAGAGGCTGACGAACTTTCAGCTTTTCTTTTTTGCGAAGCGAATGAACCAAAGAAGAAATGGTCTGAGCCAAATCCATGCTCTCTTCCAAATCTTTGTTGATCAGGGATTGATCGGCAGAAGCCCAATCCGTCAAATGGATAGATTCTTTGCCGCTTTCCCCTGCCTCAGTCAGGTTTTTGTACAACCAATCGGCATAGAATGGCGCAAAAGAAGACATCAGCTGAGCGATTGAATACAGACATTCGTACAGGGTCTCGTAAGCCGCCTGCTTGTCCGGGTTCATATCTCCTCTCCAGAATCTCTTCCTAGCCAATCTCACGTACCAGTTGGATAGCTGATCCACTGTGAAATTCATGATGGCTCGGGTCGCTCGGGTCGCATCGTAATTGTCCATGGCTTCTTCCACCTCGGCGATCAAGGACTGTAACTTGGACACAATCCACTGATCCAATTCTGCACGCTGATTTACCGGAACCGAGCTAGACTTGTCGTAGACGAAGGCATCCAAATTGGCATAAAGCGCAAAGAAATTATAGGTATTCTGAAGGGTGCCAAAGAAGCGTCGCTGCACTTCAGCTACTCCGTCCAGATTGAATTTCAGGTTGTCCCAAGGATTGGCATTGCTCAGCATGTACCAACGCAAGGCATCAGGGCCGTATTCCTTCAGGGTTTTGAAAGGATCGATCGCATTGCCCAATCGCTTGGACATCTTGTTGCCGTTTTTGTCCAGCACCAATCCATTGGCAATCACATTTTTGAAAGCCACTGAGTCAAAAAGCATGACTGCGATGGCATGCAGTGTAAAGAACCAACCTCGAGTCTGATCTACTCCTTCAGCGATATAATCTGCAGGATAATTGGCTTTGAAAATATCTTGGTTTTCAAATGGATAATGCCACTGCGCATAAGGCATGGCCCCGGAATCAAACCAAACGTCAATCAAGTCCGGTTCGCGGAACATCTTTTCTCCTTTTCCAGAAACCAAAACCACGTCATCCACATAAGGTCGGTGGAGATCGAGTTCCTTTCCTTCGTAAGGGGATTTTTCCATAAAGCCTGCGGAAATGGACTTCTCAATTTCAGCATTCAGTTCGGCAATGGAGCCAATGCATTTTTCCTCAGTTCCATCGCTGGTTCTCCAAATCGGTAGCGGTGTACCCCAGAAGCGCGAACGGCTCAGGTTCCAGTCTACCAGATTTTCCAGCCAGTTGCCAAAGCGACCTGTTCCGGTAGCTTCCGGCTTCCAGTTGATCGTTTTGTTGAGGGCTACCAACTGTTCTTTGTAGGCAGTGGTTTTGATAAACCAGCTTTCCAAAGGATAGTACAAGATCGGCTTGTCTGTTCTCCAGCAGTGAGGGTAGGTATGCTCGTATTTCTCGACCTTGAAGGCCTTGTTTTCATTTTTCAAAATGATGGAAATGATCACGTCCGTGTTTTTGAAATCCGCGGCGCTTTCGTCATCATTTGTGTAATTCTTGACATAAAAATCACTGGTTCCATATTCTTTATGGGCGGTGATTCCATGCTCTTTCATTTTGGCAGCGAGGTATTCACCCACCACGGGAAGGAATTTGCCCTGCTTATCCACCACAGGGATATCATTTCCCAAGTCGTCTTTCACAAAGACACCAGGAACATTGTTTTGCACCAAGGTTCTAAAGTCATCCGCACCAAAGGCTTTGGCCAAATGCACGATACCTGTACCATCTTCGGTAGTCACATAGTCTCCCGCCACCACGGTGAAGGCAGGACTTGGAAGTGCCAAATCAGCAATCGGGAAAAGCTGTTCATACTCCCAGCCCAGCATGGTTTTACCTTTGAATTCCTCGATGACTTCGTAAGGGATCAACTTGTCTCCCGCTTTGTAATCTTCCAGCTTGAGTTCGGCGGCCTTTGGATTGAGGTAAGCCCCCATTCTGGCTTTTGCCAAGATCACAGTGACCGGCTCGTGGGTGTAAGGATTGAAGGTTTTCACCTTTACATAATCCAGATTTTCCCCGATAGCCAAAGCAGAGTTGGAAGGCAAGGTCCAAGGAGTGGTCGTCCAGGCAAGGATGTAGGTGTTTTCTTCTCCTTTCAGCTTAAACTGCGCCGTGATGGAGGTGTCTTTAACGTCCTTATAGGTTCCCGGCTGATTCAATTCATGGGAAGAAAGTCCCGTACCAGCAGCCGGAGAATAAGGCTGGATGGTGTATCCTTTGTAGAGCAGCCCTTTATCGTATAGCTTTTTCAGCAGGTGCCAAAGCGACTCGATGTAGTTGGAATCGAAAGTGATGTACGGATCATCCAAGTCGACCCAATAGCCGATTTTTTCGGTCATGTCATCCCATTCGTTTTTGAATCGCATGACCGTCTCTTTGCAGCGCTTATTGTATTCTTCTACGGAGATTTTCTTGCCGATATCTTCTTTGGTGATGCCGAGTTCCTTCTCGACCTGAAGCTCCACCGGAAGGCCATGGGTATCCCAACCGCCTTTTCGCTTGACTTGAAATCCTCTCAGGGTTTTGTATCGGCAGAAAATATCCTTCAGCGTACGGGCCATCACGTGGTGAATGCCCGGAGTACCATTGGCCGAAGGAGGTCCTTCAAAAAAGGTGAAGGTCTCGGCACCTTCCCGGTTGGCGATGGACTTTTCGAAAATCTGATTTTCTTTCCAATACTGAAGGACGGATTCTCCGATTTGCGGATAATCCACCTGCTTAAATTCCTGATACGTTTTCACAATTTCCTTTCTTAAGGGCAAGTAGGTGAACAAAACAGGAGGAATATTTTTCCAGCCTGCTCAAAACAAGGCACAAAGATAGCAGAATTGGGCTTTGGGGGGAAAGAAAATTGAAATACAGGGGATTTCAGTCAACGGTAATCTTTTTCTCAAAAGTCATAATCTGACTAAGTCACTTAGAATTGACAATTATCGGATTAAAAGCCCAACACAGATTTTATTTTCTTGATTTACCTTCTTTGAAGAATCAAAAAATCATCCGAGTCGATTCGGGTATTTCTCAACTGGATTCGGTTTAAACGGATGAAAACCTGATACCAATCCGCATTCAAGTCTACAAAGGGAGAACCGGATGGAAAAGAAATCCGGACTTCAATCCGTCTGACTGCATTCCCTGAGCTCCAGCTGCCTTGCCCAAGCAGCTGTGTGCCCCGATAAGCCTCTATCTGCCCATTGGGAAAAAAGGAAAAATCCACTCCAGCAAAATCTCCTCCCCTCTCCAAGCCATTCTCTACAAAAGAACTAATTGCCCATTGTCCGGTTGAGAGGTTTTGCACTAGGTTTTCGTCTGTTCGAGAGGGATTTTCCTCTGAGGAACAGGAACAAGAAAAGCAAGCAAGGAGTAGGAAAGCGAGCAGAGACTTCATGTGACTATTTTTCCCAATCAACGGGCGAAAAATTATTTAGTTTAAAAAATGAGGAAATGCCTTTTTTTCTGATTTTTATCTATTAGTTTTCCAACAAAATTAATCATAACATGAAGCGCACATTCGTTTTATTACTTTTCCTTCTGAGTTTTGGAAAGGCCTTCTCACAGGTTCAAGTGGGAGTCTATCATTCTGGAATTTCCTCCCAGATCGGTGTCGGGACTAATATCGAGAAGAAGTTTTTTGGAGAGCTTCGTTTGTGGGCTCCCGATCGATTGGATATCGATCTGGGAATAGAAGCCATTGGGCAATATAATTTTTACCGCTCAGAATGGTACAATCTTCATGGAGGATTGATGATCGGCTACTATGGTGATGGAACTATTGGACTTCCGGTGGGAGCGACAATCAAACCCATTTCTTCTTTTCAAAGGTTTGGACTTTTGATGGAGGCAACGCCCTATATTCTTGGAGACGAATTATTCCTTCGTGCCAATCTCGGCCTTCGCTTGCGGTTGGGAAGGGATTGATTTGAATAATCATCAATCTGTTGATTACCATTTTAAAATAAAGTCTATTTTATTAAGAATAGTGTCCATAGGCAGCGATTACCGTGACCAGCACTTTGTCTTCTTCGATGGAATAAATCAACCTATGCTTATGATTGATTCTTCTGGACCAATAGCCAGCAAAATCATATTTTAATTTTTCTGGTTTGCCCGTTCCGGTTTGCGGATGAACTTGTAACTCTTCGAATAAAGCCCTCAATTTTCGAAGCAAAGGTTTATCTCCCGAATTCTTTAGCTTCTCAATATCCTTCATGGCTTGATCAGTAAAGGCAAGTTCATATTTCATAGCCCAAGTAAAGCATCGATGTCTTCAGGCTTCACTTTGGTAATTCTTCCTGATTGGTAATCAGCTATGCCCTTTTGGATATGAGCCTTGGTTTTTGGGTCCATAAAAAACTCATCCCCTTCCTTCACAGGGGAGAGCACATACGATTTATTTTTCCCTCTTTGAATGATGATATGCTCATCTTGATCAACTAAGTCAAGATACTTTTTTTGATTATCCCTGAATTCTCGAGAACTGATGACTAACATAGATTCAAATTTTTTGTACCATATTGTGTACACAAGTGTACTCAAAAAAGTTCAGATTTTAAAGCAGTCAAACAGTCGCAAAATGATTTACTAAATATCTCACTACCAATACAATTAGCTCCCCTGATTCCTCCTTAAGATCTTTACCACCCGATTGTAGACGATCTCATGCAGATTCCAGGCATAGCCTCCGTTGGTGTTGACAAACTGGACTACCACCGCATCGATATCGGGATGGTACTTGGCGATGCTTTGATAGCCGGGGACTAATCCGGTATGCTCATAGACGTACACGGAGGAGTAGATCTCCTGCTCCTTTTCTGTCAGCAAGGTCCCGTCATTCAAAGCTCTCAGGAAAATCCCGACTTCCTCTGCTGTGGAAATCATCGAGCCTCCGGGGTGGATAAAATCATTTCCTTTGATGTCCAAAGGATAGCCCACAAAATACCCGCTCATCAGTTCCTCCTGATCTACCTCCGAGAGCAGGCTGTAGGTCCGCCTTAAACCCAAGGGTTCCAAAATCTCCCTTCGGATATACTCATGATGCGAATAGCCTAAAGTTTTGTCCAGAATTTCACCGATCAGCAAATAATTCGTGTTGGAATAGGCATATTTCTCATTGGGAGCAAAGTCTGCCGGCAAGTCGTAGATCAATTCCAAAGCTTGTCGATTTTCAGTAAAGGGCTGATCCCAAGGATAATTGGACTGATCAGAATAGTTGGGAATCCCGGAGCGATGCTGGATCAACAGGCGAAGGGTAATTTGATCAGCATTTTCAATATGTTTGGCAACCTCAGGAAGCAATTCTGCAAGGGTATTATCCAAAGAAAGTGCCCCGCTTGCCACGATTGTGCTGGCTGCAGCTGCGATATAGAGCTTGCTAATGCTGGCAATTTTGAAAAGGGAATTTGGGTCGGCAGGGATTTTTTTGTCCCGGTCTTTCCAGCCAGCCGAATAGAATTGAGGTTCTTTTCCACCCTGATCCACATAGACGATGATCCCATCGAGTTTGTAATTGATCGCCATTTCCACTTGCTCCTGAATGGTATCCGGAGTCGGCGCCAGCCACGCCCGCAGGATCAACCAAGGGACGAAATAAATGGTAGCGGAAATTGACACGAGTATAAAAAGGATTCGAAGTATTTTTTTGAGTTTCATTGAGATAAATTTTTAATGTGACTAGGAATCCTTCCGCCCTTCCAAATCAGCCAAATTGCCAATCCAATCTCTGCAAATGCCATGGGTAGTGAAAGAACCTGTTCGACTTGGACTATTTGATGAATCTGTTCTGAGAAAAGGGCTTTCGCCAGATGAATTCCTGAGTAGCAAAAGCCTGCGAAAATCAGGATTCCACCCCAGAAGTTTGGGACAAATCCGGCTTTCCAACAAAGAACGCCCAATCCAATGAGATGCAATCCAAAAAAAATCAATCCGGCGGACCAGATTATTTCGAAAGCTTCCAACTCATATAAAATTTGACTGGATGCTGCCTCCTTGGATACCATAGAAAGCGCTGCCATTTGATGATAAATCGCCACCCCCAATACCGCTGCATACAGAATTCGGAGAGCAGCAGTGACTTGGGAAAGATGAAGGTTCACATTCTTTAGAAATAAATGAAGAGCCCAAGCGACCAGAATATCGAGGATAAAAATCCCGATCCAAGCTGCAATTCCAGACTGAAACGTCTCGATTGATGATTGGATGCTTTCAAGGGTTTTTTGGCCCTCTCCTGGAAAAACCAAAGAACCATAAACAAATCCATAAGCATAGCCAGCCAAAACGGCCATCAGAATCAGTGAGAGTCCAGCGATAATGGCATATTTTCTTTTTGATAAATTCATAGTGCAGTAGAAATAGGTCCGGTTTCCCAGAGCTTTTCAATCGAGGGATGGAACGGAAATAGGATTGATTTTGGGGCTTTTATAATCCCAAGAGAGTCCGAACAGCGGTCTTAGGAAAGGAATTCTTCGAATCAGGAATTCGAAAATGACGAAACAGAATAGTCCTGTAAATCCGATGATAGCCAAAAATTTAAAGAAAATTGGCCAATTCAAAGGTAAAATTACCCAGGCAGCTGCATGCAAACCCACCATGTGGAGAATATAAACCGGATATGCTGCCTGACTCAGATAGGTTAAGGTAGCACTGGGTTTGTTTAGATATTTGTAGCCAAAACCGAAAATCGCCAAGATCCAAGTGACTGATTCCACCGCCATCAAATAGCCGGGAGCGACTAAATCGAAGGAAAACCATCGAGTCAGATACAATCCCAAAGCCAATCCCAAGTAAGCCCAACGCCAGGTCAACGCTGTCTTCCAAAATGACTCACCGCTGTACACCAATAGAAACCCGCAGAAAAAGGCCACAATCCCCAGAAAGAACCCATGCCAGGTCAGGGCATACATCTCAAATACCTGAGGCTTGACTAGCAATACCTCCAAAACAAAAAGCGATGAAAGAGACAAAGGGCCAAGGGGATTACTCATCCATGCGGAGAGCTTTTTCTTAAATGCTCCATTCTTTGACTTTTTCAGGAAGAAGAAAATCGGAGTCAAAATCAGCACATAAGCGAAAATGTTGCCCAGAAACCAGAGATGAGCAGGATGTGGAGAATAAGCAAGCGGCAGATGGTAATAGGCTTGGAAAATCAGAAAGTGAAGCGGTACAATGGCCACAACCCCGAAAAGGAAGGGAATCAGGATTCGCCTGCTTCGCTCTACCAAGAGTTCCTTCCAATTTCGCTTGCGAATGGCGAAATAAACGCCCATTCCAGAGACAAAGAACAAAAATGGAATCCGCCACACATTCAGCAGGGTCATCGGTTTCCAAAGCCCTTCCATAAGCTCATCGCTTTTGATAAAACCGAGAAACATGGCCCAAGGCTGGAATACTATCGCTATGTGATAGATCAGCAGCAGGGCGATTGCAATCACCCGCAGCCAATCGATATCGTATCTTCGTTGAGTTGTCATGATCTGATCAATTGAATTTTCTGATTACTGAAGCATCATGGCGATGACCGGACGGGTCTTTTCCAACTGCTCCATATCCAGTTGGAGTCCCATAGGACCGAGTTGTTGTTGCATCATGTCGTAGATGGGCTTGACTTCAGCAAATGGCCCCATGACGGTCTCCCTTGGGGTAAATCCATAGTTGTTTTTAAGCGATTTGTCCGCACCAGCATCGAGCAGCATTTCCACCATTTCCACTCGGCCAAAAAATGCCGCTGCATGCAAGGGGGTCGTTCCGTCGTTGTTGGCGATAGTCAGGTCAGCATTCGCTTCCGCCAATACTTGAGCGATTTCCTTTTTATCAAATGTGATCGCGGTAATCAGGGGAGTAGATCCGCTGAAAGATTCCTTGACATTGATATCCGAACCTGCTGCGATATGCAGCTTGACTACTTCCAGATTATTGGTAAGGACAGCGGTGTGGATATCCAGTTTAGGGGGTTCCACTTGCTGATCGTTGCTTGCCTTTTCCTGGGCTCTTGTACAAGCGGGTAAAAGAATAATGGCTAATAAAAGGCTAGCCATAATTTTGAGCGAATTGTTTTTCAGTGTTTTCATGATGTTGTTTTTTGTTAGAAAAGGTTTTGAATTTTGTTCGGTACAAAGTTGGGGCGAGCCTCCCGAGTGGATGTAAAAGACAGGATGCCAAAAGCATAAAGTTTCGCTCAGGGATAAAAACTATGACGCAGGGCTATAAACTATGATGCAAAAGCTGATGAACAGCAGGAGAATCTTTGGAAAAAGTGGCTGTCTCTTTGCCTAAATTTTTCTACCTTGAAAATTGATTTTTAGCATGGCAGAAGGTCAAAAACATAGCGAAGACTTCATTTCTCAGGCCACTGCCTTGGTGGTGGAGCGAGCCGCTGATGAACACTTTGGCGTATCTGAACTGGCAGATGCCATGAATATGAGTCGGTCTAATCTCCTCAGAAAAGTACAGGCTGCCACTGGTCTTTCAGCCAGTCTTTTTATCCGTAAGATCCGCTTAGAGATTGCCATGGACCTGTTGAAAGAGGGAAACATGACCGTATCGGAGGTTTCCTATCAAGTAGGTTTCGGAAGTACCTCCTACTTTATCAAATGCTTTCGGGAGCAGTATGGATTTCCTCCCGGTGAAGTCGGGAAGCAAAAAACAGAAGTCAATCCAGAAGAGTCCAAGCCTGTTGTACCATCAAATGAAAAACGAAATTTCAGAATTTGGATTCTTGGTTTTCTGGGTGTTTTGGTGGTGGCCGCGATGGGTTATTTCTTTTGGCCGAAAACATCCTCGGAGCTTTCCTCAGAAGAAAAAACTATTGCTGTATTGCCATTTAAAAACGAAAGTGCTGACTCCAGCAATCTCTACTTCGTCAATGGATTGATGGAGTCCACACTAAACAATCTTCAGAAAATCAATAACCTCCGGGTGATCAGTCGATCCTCGGTGGAAAAGTATCGAAATACCAACAAAAGCATTGCTGAAATGGCCTCAGAGCTCGGAGTAAGCTATTTTGTTTCAGGCAGCGGGCAAAAGGTCGGCAACCAAGTCTTGTTAAATATTCAGCTGATCGATGCTCAAACAGAGCGTCAAATCTGGGCAGAGCAGTACAATCGTCAGTTGGAAGATATTTTTTCCATTCAAAATGAAATCGCTACCCAAATCACCGATGCGATCAAGGTGATCGTCACTCCGACCGAACTCGAGCAAATTGAGAAGCGCCCGGCCAAAAATCTTCTCGCTTACGATTACTATCTGCAGGCTTTGGAGCCGTACCATTCCCGGACAGACGAAGGCCTTCTGAAAGGAATTGAGCTATTTGAAAAGGCTATTGAGCAGGACCCTGAATTTTCTCTAGCCTATGCGCATGTGGCTATTTCTTACTATCTGCTGGAGATGTTTCGAGCCGAAAAGCAGTTTACTGAGAAAATCAATTCCTATGCAGACAAGGCCCTGCTTTTTGATTCCAAATCCGCAGAAAGCCTGACCGCTAAGGCTTTTTATTACATTCAAAGTGAGGAATTTGCGCTAGCAAGGCCGTATTTGGAAAAAGCGCTGGAATACAATCCCAATTCTGCTTTGGCCATTCAGATGCTGGCAGACTTTTACTTTCGCTTGGCGCCTGATACAGAAAAGTATCTGGAATATGCGCTCAAAGCTGTACAACTCCAAGTGACAAGTGGTGACTCCACCACGCAGAGTTACAGTTACCTTCAGCTGGCCAATGCTCTGATGACGGCAGGTTTTGTGGAAGAAGCCAGGAAATTTATCGATCAGTCCCTAGCCTATGATTCTACCAATTACTATGCGCCGCACCTGAGATCCTATATCCTTTTCGCTCAGGAAAAAGACAATGAAAAAATGCGTCAACGCCTAATCAGAGAATGGAAAAAAGATCCCAGTCGTCTGGATATTTTACAGGATATTGGCAAGTTCTATTATTTGGACAAAAAGTACGACAGTGCATTTTTCTATTACAGCCAGTTTGTGGATGCGCGTGAGAGCAACGGGTTAAAAATCTATGAATTGGAAAATGCCAAAATCTCATTGGTTTATGAAGAGAATGGAAAAACTCGGCAGGCTAACCGACTTTTTGAGGAGTTTGCAACTTACGCCGAGGCTGACCAATCCATCTACAGGAATATTGCGTTAGCCACCCAATCTGCGATGAAAGAAGATTGGGAAAAAGCATTGGACCTCTTGGAAGCCTTTGCTGAGGAGGACAACAATCAATTTTGGTTTTTATATCTAAAAGACGAACCGGTATTTGAACCGGTCAATAACTTAGCGAGGTTTAAACTGGCCATGAAGAAGATAGAGACCAGATTTTGGGAGCAACATGCGCGAATAAAAACCAAACTTTCTCGGGAAGGACTGTTGTAAAGTCTCTTCCGGAAAAAAAGAGGACCGCCGTAGCAGCCCCCCTTTCCCAAAAAAATTGACCTAGATTCTTTTAAAAACTCACCTTGTAAATCCCACCCAAAGGTCCGGCTACCTGGACTCCCTGACTGGTCATCGGAGTACTGATGAGAAAATAAATACTCCCGTCTTTGTCCACGCCCAAAATCTTATTGAAGGTTTTTCTGGAGCTCACGTAGTAAGTATTATTCAAGTATTCAAAAGTCTGCTTGATCTTGAAGCCTCCTTTTTTCTGGAAGTTTCCTGCAGCTCCAGGCTGAATCCCTACCGTATACTCGAACTGAGGATAATTGGCCACGTTTCCGGAGGCTCCACCAAACATGCCATAAATATCCCCTCCAGTCTGGTCCAGTCCTACGGGCTGAGTAAGCTGACCTCCGACCTGCATTGCTGAAAGCGTACCACCCATTGCCACTTCGCCGGATGCTTCGGATCCATTGATAGTGTGGTATTTCAGAGAATTTATCGAATTGTCACGAACCAATCTGAAGCTATTGTCCCCCATAGGAATGATAAACGTGGCCAAACCTCCGGTCATCCCCTCGATTAGGGCCTTTCGATTGGATAGGTTTTCGTCATAGGCTGCGAGGTGGTATCCGGAGGCAAATTCCGGAATGTAAATGCTCTTATTGGTACCAACAAAAATTCCATTTACTCCCGCCCCATTGTTGATCTTGGTATTCCCCAGCATGGTAACTGCCTTGGATTCCAAGTCGAGCCTAAAGACATTGTTTGGAGAAAGAGGTACACTTAAAACACTTTTGATCCCATAAAGGTTACCATCCGCCGCAGCGAAAATAGTCTGAGGGATTGTTGCCGCGTTGATGATACCGATTTCACTTCGATAGATTTCGCTGCTGGTGTCTACCACCTTTGTAATAGCCTTGGTGCTCAGATCGATGGACACCAATCCTTTTTCACCCACAGCGTAAAGGATGTTTTTTTCCTTATCTATTTCCAAAGTCCAAAACGGACCATACTCATGACTGTTGACGATTACTTCTTCAAAGCTTAAATCCCCGGAGAGGGTTTCGAAAATAGCATCCACATCGGGACCAACCGCCACAGGTTCTGCAGAGATGGTCAGTTCCGGACCCTCCACCGCAGGTTTGCCTTTGCGAGCCACGGTGATCTTGCCGGATTCTGTCCCTTCGGGGATTTTGAAATTGATTTGGGTCAGACTGGAAGAAAGGATCTCCATGACTTTTTCCCCGACTTTCACCTCCAAAAGAGAGGCATCCGTATCAAAATGCTTTCCAGTGATGACGACTTCTTCCCCTACTTTTGCAGCGCTTTTATCCACAGATTCGATAATCGGCGCATAGAAAAAGAACCCGCTTTCCGCATTGGCCCCCAAAACAGTCAGGGAGAATTTACCATGATTTCCGTTTTCGGGAACAGTTACTTTGAGTTCAGTGGCTGTAGCGCTTGAAGGTTCGCCCAGCACCAAATCGCCCAATTTGAGGGAATTCTCGCTTTTCAGAACACTAAAACCAGTCCCTTTGATGGTAACCTCCGTTCCGGCAGGCCCATAATCCGGACTGATCGAAACAATGGAAAGATTGGAAGCAGGAGGATTGATTTGGGATTTTGGTCGTTGATTGGACTTGAAATCTTTGACCTTTATCGTTCCCTTGGAAGTGAAGGTATTGCCCTGTGCATCCTTGAAGGAAATCTCCCATTCCAAAGTCAGATTGTCTCCGTCGATTTTTACAATCATTTTACCCGATACGGCAAAAAATGTATTGGGAGACTTCGAATACCGCACAAAGGAAGGAGGAACCGCATTCACCTCTTGACCTTCAGTTGTCCCTGTTTTTCTCAATCCAGAAGAACCCAGGTCCATGACTGCAGGAAATTCCTGGGTCAGATTGATCGTGCCTGCCTGAGCATCCTGAAGAAAAAAGGTCAGCCTTTCGCTGTTTGGAAGAGAGGCACTGATTTCAAGCGCTCCGGATGTCTCTCCCTGGTCAGAAAAATAAACCGCCTGAATGCCTGATGAATTGACAGATATATTCTGTCCGGAAATCTCTCCTTCCAGACCTGAAACAAAACTGTCAATAGGATTAGGGTCTTCCGTGTCCTCCCCACAGCCGGTTTGGATCAGAAGTAAAGCCAAAAGAAAGTAAAGTAGATTTTTCATCGTCTTGGGATTTTTATAGCATTCCAGCCTTTATCGCATGATATTGATGTCGGTAAACTTCCCGTTGGTGACATTCACTTCGGGACCTGAACCAGTCATGGGGCGGGCTTTGAAAGAAAATGTCCCGGACACTTTATTGTCTTCCAGCTTGGTGATGGTCAGTGTTCCTGAGGTCGCGTTGTGGACGACTTGGTCCGCGGTAGTCCAGATAGCCGTGCCATTGAGGTCAAAATTTCCTGTGCGCTCGGCATCCAGCGTGATGGCCATGCTTGATCGGTCGGTGGCACCTGCACCAATCGCAAAAACCGTAAATCCGGCTACGGTAGTGATTCGGCTATTGCCGGAAGCTTTCCATTCTTTTCCATCGATAGTGGCTTCTACATTCAGGGAACCCGCAGGGATATCATCATCATCACTTCCTGGACATGCAAAAAACACCAAGGCTAAAAGACTGAGGAGAAGAGATCGTAGTTTCATAGTAAAATATTTTTTTGGCAAATTGCTCTGAAAGCTCAAGCCATAGAATCCCCCGGATTGGGTATATTTTATCCGTGCTACTGGGTAGGGCTTAAAAAAATCGGCCGGCCCATTCAAAAAAGGATTTTGATTTGCCTCCTATATTCACTTTTCCTTAAGTTCACTGAACCAATTCAACCTACCTACCACCCCTTTTCATGAAAATCCTTCTTGTAGATGACCATCGCATTCTTTTGGATGGTTTGAAATTTTTGATTCAGTCTCAACCCGGCATTTCCGAAGTGGACACAGCAGATACAGTGGAAGGTGCTTTAGCGAAAATCCGGTCAGAAATCCCCGATTTGATTATTTCGGACATCTCCATCCCCGAGATCGGAGGGATTGCTTTTGCTCAAAAAGTAAAAAGCCTCTACCCTAAAGTCCGTTTGATTTTCCTGAGTATGCATGATGAACCCTATCGGGTAAAAGAAGCTTTGGCCACCGGGGCGGAAGGGTATGTATTAAAAAAATCTGCCCATTCCGAATTGCTGAAAGCGGTAGAAGAGGTATCCAAAGGTGGGATGTATTTCAGCATGGGAATTCAAAAAATCCTGATTCAGCGAATGCAATTTCCCGAGGATGAGCGGATACTGACAGATCGGGAAAAGGAAGTGCTGAAGCTGATTTTTGATGAGTTTTCAAATAAGGAAATCGGAGAAAAACTTCACATCTCCGAGCGCACCGTGGAAACCCACCGAAAAAACATCTACCAAAAAACAAAGACCAACTCGCTGGTTGGTCTTTTGAAATTTGCTATGGAAAATAACCTGGTAGGGGGATTGTCCTAGTCTTTGGTCATCTCTTGGAAATTGGCCAAACCGGCCTCGATCAAATCATTGATGGTGCCTGAGGCTGCATTGATGTACGCTTCCTTGTTGCACTCGGCGAAATGAGAGGCAACTGTCCGCTGCTCGCCTGAGGTCATGACCAATTGGGAGTACCCAGCCTTGGAAAACATGTCGGACTGGGCCGAGGTAGTTTCCCTGATCTTTTTGTCCTTAAATACTCCTTCAAAAGATACCGCCTTCTTCGGCTCCACTTTGGCGTGGAAGAGGGGATTGTTTCCGATATCCAAACCTGACATAAAGCTCACCTGAGAAAGCAAGTTGGGTCCGCCTCCCAAAGAAGCCTTGTTTTCAGTCGGATCCACGATCGGCTCAATTCGGTAATCGATCTTGGCTTTGACAGAAGTGGAATTGGTCCAGGTATCCGAGTCTGCGTCCAAATTCACGAATGGGAATACAAAGTTTACATCAGCGATAAATACGTTATCCATTTCCTTGGACATTTTTGGAGTATTGTCAAGTAATCCCCCGCCCATTTTTTGCTTTCCGCTTGCAGAGATTTTTTTCACCAGGTATTCAAATCCTACAGGGGTGACCATCACATATCCGGCAGCCTGAGCATCGGAACTCGCACCGCCTTTTACCTTGGTCCATTCTGCAAAGTATTCGTATTTCGAGGCCTCATCAGCGCTCATGATTTCGAAACCTTGGCTAGTCAGCTGCTTCACATAAGTTGCGTAGGCATCATTGATGATTTTTTGAAAGTCGTCCACATCCACACCGGCAATCTGAACGCCCATTTTGGTCATGGTGCCTGAGGTAAAAGTCGTCCGATCCGCGCGGTCTGAGCGTCGGCTTGAAGTCTTGGCCGAAGCCTCCTCATACACCTCAAAAAGTGCATTGAAACTTCGGATAAAAACCTTTTTGGGAGCCTTGCTTCCTTGGTTCTTTTTATTGAAACTGGTGGTTTTGATGTCCTTTTCGGACAAAACTGTAGGGGGTGCGAGCTCCACAAGCAGGAGCAAAAACGCAAGAAATAGAGTTTTCATAATTTTTATTTTTTTGGGAACCTAAAGTTGGATCATTCCAAAAAGTGGTAGAATCCCGGCAAACCCGGTTTTTTTATCCGTGCTAGTACGTAGTTTGGGGTATTAAGTCTCCAAAAAGCCTATCTTTTGCATCTTTTCTTTCCTATACCCGCCTATGTCCAGATTGATTTACCCCTGCTTGTGGTTTGACCACGAAGCGGCTGAAGCAGCTGATTATTATACCTCGGTTTTCCCAAATTCCCGGATTCTGGAAAAGAATCCCATCGCAGTCGAATTTGAGATTTTGGGGACTCCGATGATGGGTTTGAATGGCGGGCCAAAGTATCAGCAGACCGAGGCTTGCTCCTATTTCATCTATTGCGGAGCGGAAGTGGATATCGATAAGTTGTATGGGGATTTGATGGAGGGAGGAAAGGCTATTTTTCCCTTGGGATCTTACCCTTGGAGTCCAAAATATGCTTGGGTGACGGATCGCTTTGGCACCAACTGGCAGCTGGATGCAGACCCGATCCGAAGTCCTCAAAAGATGGTCCCCTGCCTACTTTTTGTCAATGAAAACAGAAGTCGGGCAAGGGAAGCAATGGAGTTTTACCTGGGGATTTTCCCGGAAAGCAATAAGCTGATGGAAGCCCCTCATCCTGGTTCCGAGGACCTGCTGTTTGCCCAAGTGAAGCTGGAAGGCTACCTGGTCAATCTGATGAGCAGCACCGAAACTCATGATTTTGGATTTAGCCCGGGCAATTCCTTGGTAGTCACCTGTGAGGATCAGGAGGAGATAGATTTCTTTTGGGAAAAACTGGGAGCAGGAGGGCATTATGACCGCTGTGGCTGGTTGACCGACCGCTTTGGTCATTCCTGGCAGATTATCCCCAAGGACCTTGGGCAGTGGATCAATGATCCTCAAAAAGGCCAAAAAGCGATGAACGCTCTTTTGAAAATGGATAAGCTTTGCATTGATGACTTGAAAAACCCGGCATAATCTCGAAATAATGGAAATAAAAATCAGCGCGCAAATAAATGCTCCTTTGGAAAACGTCTGGGATTATTGGACCCTAGGAGAACACGTCACCGGATGGAATTTTGCCTCGGACGATTGGCATTGTCCTGACTCGAAAATCGACCTAAGGCCAGGGGGTGAGTTTCATTCCACCATGGCTGCTAAAGATGGGAGTTTCAGCTTTGACTTTTGGGGCACCTATTCTGAAATAATCCCTCAAAAGGAAATCCGAAGTACAATGGGAGATGGCAGAAAACTGGATGTCTTTTTTGAATCCCAAGCAGGCGGAGTTTTGGTGACGGAAATCTTCGAAGCCGAGGATCAAAATCCCATAGAGCTACAGCGGCAGGGTTGGCAGGCGATTCTGGACAATTTCAAGAAGTACTGCGAAAAATAATTCGAGAATTTCTGGAGGATTGTAAACTTTGAAAAGTATCTATCGTAATATTGCAATAAATAATTAGAAAGCATGGGAGTCACTCAGACACATCTTTTCACTGAAGAGCAAAACGAAATCGCCCAATTAGCCAAAGCGATCGCTCATCCTGCCCGAATCGCCATTCTGCAGCACCTCATTAAGACCAAATCCTGCATCAACGGGGACTTGGTTTTGGAAATCGGCCTGGCACAGGCTACCATTTCCCAACACCTTCGGGAGCTCAAGGAAGCTGGCTTGATCCAAGGAACCATCGAAGGCACCCGGGTCAATTACTGCATCAATCCCGAAAAATGGAATGGGCTGAAATCCCTCTTCGAAGAATTCTTCCAAACCTATGCGGATTGCTGCGGTCCTGCCTGCTAAAAAAATTTACATTCAATCATCGTAATAAAGCAATAAATCATGCTACTCTCAGAAGCCAAATCCATTCTCTCCCAATCTGAAACCATCGCTTTCCAACTTCCAAACGGCGACCTGGTTCCGAGCCACTTTCACGTGACCGAAATCGGCCTGGTCGATAAGCATTTCATCGACTGCGGTGGGACCATCCGAAAGGAACAAAAAGTAAATTTCCAGCTTTGGAATGCCGATGACTATGACCATCGCCTCCACCCTGAGAAATTGGTAAGCATCATCGAGCTTTCTGAGCGAGTTCTTGGAATTCCTGACTTGGAAATCGAAGTGGAATACCAAGGGGAGACCATTGGAAAATACGGTTTGGACCATGACGGGAAAAACTTCCTCCTGACCACCAAAATGACCGACTGCCTGGCCAAGGACAACTGTGGCATTCCTGCCCAAAAGCCAAAGGTCCGTCTTTCCCAATTGCAAGCTTCCTCCTGCGCACCAGGCTCAGGTTGCTGCTAAGTCTAATTCCCAGACCTTTTAGGTTTCAAAAACCTGGAAGGTCTTTTTCCATTTAAATCACCAATCCAATGGCTTCATCAAAATCTACCCTTTATCCATTGCTGGCCGAAACCATCAAAAAAGCCGGCGAACTCTTCATACCTCCGGACCGAATGGAAGTATTGCAAGTCCTGATCGACTACATCCAGTCCAAAGTCGATGAAGGGGAAGAGGTGAATTTGAATTTCATCTGTACCCACAATTCCCGCCGAAGTCAGTTTTCCCAGATTTGGGCCAAAACAGCTGCAGATCTTCACGGCATCCCTGCAAATTGCTACTCAGGTGGAGTTGAAGTGACTGCGTTTAATGAACGGGCAGTTAATTCTTTGAAGCGAAGTGGTTTCAGGATTTCTTCTAAAGCCAATGGAAGCAATCCGATTTATTCTGTCTTTTATTCCGAAGAAAGTGCCCCAATTACCGCCTTTTCCAAAACTTACGATGACCCTGCCAATACAGCAAGTCAATTTGCGGCGGTGATGACCTGTGACCATGCGGATGAAAATTGCCCTTTTATCCCCGGTACTGAGCAACGCATCCCAGTAAGATACGAGGATCCGAAGGCCTTTGACGATACGGAATTAGAAGCTGAAATGTATGATAAACGCTCCCATCAGATTGCGTCGGAGATGTTGTATGTATTTTCCCAGATAGCTAGAGGTTAGATTTCAGACACAAGACATTAGACAAAGAGGCTAGACTAAAGATAAAAATGGTTGTTTTTTCCCATCCCTAGACTCTATCCAACCTTTGCGCTGCTTTCGGAAAAGCAACACAAATCCAAGCCAGCGAAATATCTGTGCTTATCTGTGATTTTATCTGCGAATATCTGTGGGAAAATCACTTGGTTTGTCCCGCTTCTCCAGAAGCTGGACTTTTTATTCAATTACTTTGTTTTCTGACTTCGGAAAAGCAGCATAACCCAATCAAGCCAAATCATCAATCGCCACTTTGTAAGTAGGATCTTCTAAGATATTCACTTCGATGATTTCATCAGCTTTAGCCAGAAGTTTTCTGCAATCAGGGCTGAGGTGTCTGAGATGGACTTTTTTACCTACTTTCTGATAGCGCTCGGTGATTTTATTCAGCGCTTCGATGGCAGACATATCGACTACCCGGCTTTCTGCAAAGTCTATAATCACTTCTTCGGGATCATTGAGCACATCGAATTTTTCTCCGAAAGCCGTCACAGAACCGAAAAACAGAGGGCCAAACATTTCGTAGTGTTTGATTCCCTTTTCGTCCACATATTTTCTAGCGCGGATTCGCTTGGCATTATCCCAAGCAAAAAACAAAGCAGCCAAAATCACCCCAATCAATACGGCCAATGCTAGATTGTGAAGAACTGCAGTTATCCCCGTTACCAAAAACATCAGGAAAATATCCTTTTTGGGCATTTTCGTGATCGTCCGCAAACTCGCCCACTCAAAAGTCCCGATCGAAACCATAATCATCAACCCGGTCAGGGCTGCCATCGGAACCTGCTCGATCAGACTGGAACCAAACATGATAAAAACTAACAGCATCACGGAAGCCACAATCCCGGAAAGTCTGGCTCTAGCACCGGAAGAAATATTGATCAAGCTCTGCCCGATCATCGCACAGCCTCCCATGCCGGAGAAAAATCCCGAGGCCACATTGGCCAATCCCTGAGCGACTGCCTCTTTGTTGCTGCGGCCTCTGGTTTCGGTGATTTCATCGACAATATTCAAGGTCAACAGAGACTCAATTAGCCCAACTCCGGCCATAATCAGGGCATAAGGAAAAATAATCTCCAAGGTTTCCCAAGCAAAAGGCACACTCGGGATATGGAAGGGAGGAAAACCTCCTTTGATACTTGCCATATCGCCCACCGTTTTGGTATCCAAACCCAAGGCAGCTACCACTCCAAAAACGACCAAAATAGAGGTCAAGGAGGCTGGAATCGCTTTCGTTAACTTGGGCAGACCCCAAATAATAACCATAGCCAAAAGCACCAAGCCCAAAAACACATACAGGGTCGGACCACTCAGCCATTGCCCATCTTCCCCTTTGAACTGATCCAATTGGGACATGAAAATGATGATGGCCAGGCCATTGACAAAACCAAAAATAACCGGATGGGGAACCAAGCGGATGAATTTCCCCAATTTCAAAGAACCAAAAATCACCTGAAGCAATCCCGAAAGGATCACTGCTGCAAAGACATATTCCACGCCTTGAGTTGCAGCTAAGGTCACGATCACCACCGCTATCGCCCCTGTCGCGCCGGAGATCATTCCCGGTCTACCGCCCAGAATCGAAGTCACCAAACCCATCACAAAAGCAGCATAAAGCCCTGTCAGGGGAGAAAGTCCAGCAATAAAAGCAAAGGCTACTGCCTCCGGAATCAAGGCTAAGGCAACAGTCAGGCCCGATAGGATCTCGATTTTGTAGTCTACTATTTGTCTGAGGTCAAATAGGTTGAAATACTTCTTCATCTGGGAAAATGAAACTTTATGAAAATTGGAGAAAAGAGTAGCCCGAATGACTTATTGAAACATGCCAAACGAATTGACTTTTTCTATGGGGGCTACTTTATCTGAGATGTGCAAAGGTAACCAAAAACCCCTGTTTAGAATAATATTTGGTTTTTACCCATAAAATCAAACAAAGTTTTGAAAAGAAAATCCTCCATTCCAACCCATTCAATCGATAGAGAAGACTTGCAAAAAGTTTTTGAGCCTATGATGTTTTTGTCCAAGTCAGGCAATCGTAGGTCCAAGTCAGGAGACTTGAACCATTAGAGCCTATGATGGTTTGGTCCAAGTCAGGAGACTTGAACCAGTCCGGATAGTTCAAGTCTTAAGACCTGTCTGACGACAAAGGCAGGCTCCAGCTAGTTCAAGTCTTCAGACCAGTCTGACGACATAGGCAGGCTTGGACTTCTTCTTCATGCAGTCTTCAGACTGCTTTTTTGGTTCAGAAAAGTGTTTGATTGGTTCAGCTTGGATCAGGAGATTTGAATTGGTGGGTTAGCGAAGGTGGTCCAAGTCAGGAGACTTGAACCATTCGGTACCGATTAAGCACTGAAGGTGCGTTTTTTACCAACCACAAATTCAATTTGGGGATGCAATCCAAAATGGATTCCCTTGGAGCGCTGAAGGCGCGATCTATACAGGTCGCCCTTTCAGGGCTCTCTATCCGGTCTAAACCTTGGCAAGGCATTTGATGCCTTGCTTTTACAGGACGTGCCTTTGGCACTTAGTCTAAACAATAAGGAAATTGGTCCACGCCCGCCTTCACCGGGCAGTCCCGCCTGGTGCAGACAGGTCAGGAGACTTAAATCAGTTCGAGTTCGTTTAGTGGGTTCGAGTCTGAAGACTTGAACCAATCAATCAAATTTCAAATCACAAATTTTCAATCTAATCTCCTCAGCCTCAAATGGCCTCATTTTTGAGTCTAAAAAAATGAAAATATCCCGGAACCTTTTCGAAGGTTTTGGCTATTTTCAAACCACTCAATCAAAACAACCAAACACCACTTTTATGACCGAACAACAAAAACAAGCACTCGAGGAGGCCATTGCCTCCCTCAAAGGAAAGCTAACCGGCGACATGTTTGCAGATATGGAAGTCCGGGATCAGATTCATAATCTGGAAATGCAGCTTAAGGGTGTAAAGCCCATGGATTCACACTTTGACTGCATAGGCTGCGGAAGTTAATCTCGAAGTTTTGCCTAGATACTTTATCATTTACAAACCATTTGGCGTAGTCAGCCAATTCAGCGGAGAGGGGCCCACATTGGCCTCTCTCGGCGCTTTTCCCAAGGAAGTTTACCCTGTAGGGCGCTTGGACAAGGACAGTGAAGGATTGCTTTTAATCACTGACGACAAATGGCTCAATCATCATCTCCTCAATCCTCGCTTTGGTCATCAACGTACTTATTATGCCCAAGTAGAGGGAATTCCTACACCTGAGGCACTAAAACAATTGCAATCCGGAGTCACGATCAATGTAGATGGCAAAGACTACCTAACCAAATCCGCCATTGCCAAAATCCTTGATCCTGTACCCACTCTTCCCGACCGAAATCCGCCGATTCGGTACCGGGCAAGCATTCCGGATACTTGGGTTTCTCTTACTTTGATCGAAGGGAAAAACAGGCAGGTAAGAAAGATGACCGCAGCAGTAGGCTTTCCTACGCTCAGGCTGGTTCGCTTTTCAATGGAAAAAATCACCATCGAAGGCATGCAATCCGGAGAAGTACGGGAGATGGAACAGGAATCCGTCTACCGAATGCTGGGCCTGACCGGATATGCCAAGACCGGTGCTAACCATAAGAACCGCCGCTCTTAAAAAATCCTAAAAATCTGTTTAGCCCAAGGCTTTTCCGTTCCTACCATTTAAGATTGTGGGTTGGAACAAATTCCCCTATTTTAGGCCTCCCAATCGGGTAATAAATGTCAGATTCATGCATCAGGAAAAAATCGCAGAAGTAATTCAGGAAGTCAAAAAAGTGGTAGTGGGCCAAGACAAAATGGTCAATCGCCTTTTGATCGGTTTGTTTACCAACGGACATATTCTACTTGAAGGGGTTCCGGGTTTGGCAAAAACCCTCACTGTAAACACCCTGGCCAAAGTCCTGCATTTGGACTTCAACCGGATTCAGTTTACTCCCGATTTATTGCCTTCCGACCTGATCGGAACGATGATTTACAATCAACAGACAGCCAATTTTGAGGTGAAAAAAGGACCTATTTTCGCCAATGTGATTTTGGCGGATGAAGTCAACCGATCTCCTGCAAAAGTGCAATCTGCTCTTTTGGAAGCGATGCAGGAAAAGCAAGTAACCATCGGCGAAACTACCTTCCAATTGGATCGCCCATTTTTGGTTTTGGCTACGCAAAACCCTGTAGATCAAGAGGGAACTTATCCCCTTCCTGAAGCTCAGGTGGACCGATTCATGATGAAAGTCCACATCGATTACCCAAGCAAATCCGACGAACTGGAAGTCATGCGCCGCATGTCCAATATGCAATACAGCTCTGAAGTCAAGGCAATCCTTTCCAAGCAGGATATTTTTGATATCAGAAACGAGATCAATGCCATCAAACTGGCCGAACCGCTGGAGAATTACATTATCGAGCTGGTCTTTGCTACGCGTTTTCCACAGCAGTACGGATTGAAGGACGAGGCGAAGTACATCATGTTTGGAGTATCTCCAAGGGCAAGTATCAATTTGAACCTTGCCGCTAAGGCGATCGCCTACATGGATGGACGGGATTATGTGCTGCCAGAGGATATCAAGGAAATCGCCGAAGATGTACTGAACCACCGAATTTTGCTCAATTATGAGGCAGAAGCCGACGGAGTGGACACAAGAAGCCTGGTTCGCACGCTCTTGGAAAAAGTGCCGATCAATAAGGCGGTAACATTAAAATAACATGAAATAACCCTTTAAAAGGCTTCTCGGACGGGAAGCCTTTTTTTATGCATTTTTTGTTAAAGCAATATTAAATTCTGTCTGGTTTTTTAAAAAAAGCATAATTCAAATCATTCTACCAAGCCGGGAAATTGAATTCACCTTTGCATCGAAATACGAGCAAACCATAATTCAATTTATAACACATGAAAAAGTTCAATTACTTATTAATGTTGTTCTCGGCGGTGATTATCACCTTCACTAGCTGTGACGATGATGATCCAACTCCAGATAACGGAGTGACCATTTCTGGAATTCCTGCCACAGCTACCATCCCAGCAGGAGGAACACTAGGACCTGTGACTGCCACAGCGACAGCTCCTGATGGTCTTGCCCAACTTTCAATTACTAAAGATGGAGCTCCTTTGGCCACTGTTCCCTTGAGTGGTACTACTGCTTCTGCTCCGTTTGAATACACTGCCACTCCTGCAGATGCGGGAAAAAATATTGTTTTTGTTTTCACAGTTACCGATGTAGATGGGGATGCAGCTACTGCACAGCACGTATTGACTGTACAGGCTGAAGAGACTACTGTCAGAGTAACTTCCAACATTACAACCAACACAACTTGGGAAACTGGTAAGACATATATCCTTGGAGGTAGAATTTCAGTGACTGCAGGCGCTACTTTAACCATCGAGGAAGGAGTAGTAGTAAAAGGCGAAGTAGGTACCGGTGCTAATGCTTCTGCTTTGGTAATCGCCAGAGGAGCAAAAATCGATGCTCAGGGTACTGCCACCGCTCCTATCATTTTCACGACTATTGCTGACGAAATTGAGCCGGGGATGATCGAATCTCCCAACTTAACTCCTGACTTGAACGGTCTTTGGGGTGGTCTTTTGATCTTGGGTAATGCAAGAGGTTCTTTCGCAGGAAATGTGACTGAAATCCAGATTGAAGGTATTCCACCATCAGACACCAATGGCCTTTACGGCGGTACTAACGACGAAGACAATTCCGGTATTTTGAAATTTGTATCTATCCGTCACGGTGGTGCTAACATCGGAGAAGGTAACGAAATCAACGGTCTTACCCTAGGTGGTGTAGGTTCCGGTACAGTAATCGAAAACGTAGAAGTAATCGGTAACCAAGACGATGGAATCGAGTGGTTTGGTGGTACTGTAAGCGTAACCAACGCTTTGGTATGGAATGCAGGAGATGATGCATTGGATACTGACCAAGCTTGGGCAGGTACTTTGGACAACTTCATCGTATTGTGCGGTGACAATACTGACCATGCACTTGAAATTGACGGACCAGAAGGTTCATATTTAGCAGGACACACTTTAATGAATGGTTCTGTTAAGGGTAACCCTACAGCTGAATTGGGTGACTTCAGAGACGGTGCCCGTGGCATGTTTGAAAAAATCTACTTCTTCGATTTCCCTGCTCCTGCAGCTAGCGACGGAAGAGGTGACTTCTCCCTAAGTGGTGATAAGACCCTTACTGCATTTGCAGATGGTTCATTGAAATTTGCTTCTTTGGAAACGGTATTACCGGAAGGTGCAACTCTAGCCAATGTCTTCAGAAGTGGAACAGATGTACACGCCACTGCTGTAGCAAAAGGTGCAAATACTGTTGGAGCAGACAAAGCTGCTTTTGTAGCTTGGACTTGGGCTGACGTATCCGGCGCTCTTGCTGATTTCTAAATCATAAAGGACTTTTTTAGGAAAGGAAGTGTGCTTGCAAGGCGCCTTCCTTTCCTTCTGTTTAAAAATTGAATTTGCTGTAACAAACAATCTAAAAGTTCATGAAACGAACACTATCCTTTCTGGTATTCCTTTTATTGATCGGAATATCAGGATTCACCCAAGCACAAAATGGCACCATCAGAGGTGCAATCTTCGATGAAAGAACAGGCGAACCCCTTTTCGGCGCCTCTGTTTTAGTCAAAGAAACATCAACCGGTGCCGTCACAGATTTTGACGGAAAATTTGAAATACAAGTCCCTGCTGGAGTTTTTACCCTTCAGATTTCCTATATCTCCTACTCTACCGTAGAATTGACACAGGTAGACGTGAAATCAGGACAGGTGACCGTATTGAATGACATCTTGATGATGGAAGCAGCGGAAGAGTTGGAAACCTTTACTACTACCGCCTCCGCTATCCGTACTACTGAATCTGCTTTGATGTCAGTAAAAAGAAATGCTCCCAATGTCTTGGATGGTATTTCTGCCAGTACATTCCGTCAGATTGGAGATGGAGATGCAGCTTCTGCGGTGAAGCGAGTCACTGGCGTCTCCATCGAAGGAGGCAAATACGTCTATGTGAGAGGACTGGGTGACCGATATACCAAAACTGTATTGAACGGAGTTGATGTACCTGGTTTGGATCCAGACAGAAATGCCCTTCAGATTGATATCTTCCCAACCAATGTGATTGACAATATCCTAGTGGCCAAATCCTTTACTGCTGACCTTCCTGCTGATTTCACAGGTGGTGTGGTGGATATCGAGACCAAAGATTTTCCTGAGGAAAGAGAAATGAGACTCAGTATCTCAGGAGGAATCAACCCATCTATGCACTTCAATTCCAACTACCTCAAATACGACGGTGGATCCACAGATTGGCTTGGTTTTGACGATGGCACAAGAGCTATCCCTACAGACGGAAGAACTGATATCCCACAATATGCACAAGTTGTAGGAAATCCAAATGGACCTCAAGGCCAAGAATATCAGTCTATTTTGAGAGGCTTCAACAAAACACTTGGAGGCTACAGAAACTCAAGTTTGATGGACTTCGGATTGGGTTTTTCACTAGGAAATCAAATCGCTAGAAGCAGAGCTACATGGGGCTACAATTTTGCCTTCACCTACAAGAATGAAACTGAATTTTACAAAGACGCTGAGTTTAACCTTTTTGCAAAACCTGCAAACTCTAATGAAAATGAACTTGAGGCTTTGGAAAGACAAAGAGGAGACTATGGGGTAAACAATGTCCTGCTGGGCGGAATCGCCGGAATCGCTTTGAAGACCCAATCTTCTAAATTCAAACTTAATTTTCTCCACCTTCAAAACGGAGAATCCAAGGCAGGTCAATTCCTGTTTTTGAATACCAACTTAGGGGCCAACTTTGAAGCCACACAATACAATTTGGAATATAGTGAACGAGGATTAAGCAGCATTTTGCTTTCAGGTACTCACTATTTGAATGGAAGAGCGTGGGAAATCAACTGGAAACTTGCTCCGACCCGATCTACCATGGACGATCCGGATATCCGATTTACCCGATTCAGACTTCCTAACAATACGGTAGGTACCGAAGCAGGACTTCCAGCCAGAATCTGGAGATCTTTAGACGAGGTGAATTTGGTAGGTAAGCTCGACTTGTCTAGACAAATCAACCTTTTCCAAAGAGATGGAAAACTGAAATTCGGGGGAGCTTATGTATTTAAAGAAAGAGATTTCTTGATTCAAAGCTTTCAGTTTCCTACCGGAAATGTGCGCTTTGATGGGGATCCAAATACCATCCTAAACGATGAAAATCTCTTCCAGCAGGGAAACATCAACGGAGTAAGATACGACCCGGATTTCATTCCAAACAACCCAAATGCTTTCAATTCAAGCATCAGAAATATTGCAGGATTTGTCTCTACCGAAGTTAATCCTGCCGATAAACTCAAAGCGGTAATTGGGGTGAGAATGGAAAAATATGACCAATTCTACACTGGAACCAACAATACAGGAACCATTTCATTGGATAATGAAAACGTATTGGATGACTTGGACTTCTTCCCAACTGTCAATTTGATTTTCAACATCAAGGAAAACCAAAACCTGAGACTTTCCGGAACCCGAACCATTGCAAGACCTTCCTTCAAGGAATTGTCTTATGCAGAGATTTTGGACCCGATCACCGGTAGAACCTTCGTAGGAGGTCTTTTCCCTGAAACTACCAATGGAGGCACTGAAGTGCTTTGGGATGGTAATCTGAGCCCTACTCGAATCAATAACCTAGACATCCGTTGGGAATTATTCCAAGAAAGAGGTCAGATGTTCTCTTTGAGTGGTTTCTACAAGTCATTTGACAAACCTATCGAAATGGTCCAGTTCCTATCTGACCCGGGAGCATTTCAGCCAAGAAATGTAGGACAAGGTACTGTCCTCGGAGTAGAACTTGAATTTAGAAAAGCACTGACCTTTATCTCTCCTTCTCTTCAAAACTTCCAGTGGAATGCCAACGTGACCTTCACTGAGTCCAGCATCCAAATGTCAGCTACGGAGCTTCGATCCAGACAATTGACTGCAAGAGAAGGACAAGTAATCGAAGATACCCGAGAAATGGCAGGACAAGCACCATACATCATCAATACAGGCATTTCTTACAACAAATTTGAAAGAGGACTGGAGCTAGGTTTGTTCTACAATGTGCAGGGACCAACCTTGAATTTGGTCGGATTTGGAAATAGAACGGATACATTTACTGTACCTTTCCACTCGCTTAACTTCAATCTGAATAAATCATTTGGTGCCGACGAGCGAATCCGCGCTAATTTTGGTGTGGAAAACATCCTCAATTCCAAAAGACAGATTGTATTCAGTTCTTATCAGGCCCAAGATCAATTTTTCACCAATTTGGCACCAGGTACAGAGATTAAATTTGGAGTTTCATTTGCCTTTTAATACCACAATGACCTAAAACTGGAAAAGCCTGCTGGACTCAGCAGGCTTTTTTCGTTTTCAGGAAGTGCCCAAATTCTTCCTTTATTTTTCAGACTATTCGCTACTTTACATCCAATCCATTTTCCCCTACTCTGCATTGGAATGAAAACCCTTAAATTAAACGAACCTGCCTACCTCAAATCCCAACCTATCAAAAGCCTAAAGAAGTATCTCCTGGTATTCCTCTTTTTGAATTTTGGCTTTTCCGGGTTAGCTCAAGAATTATCCTCTTCAGAAGCTTTTTGGAAGAACCTTTCTGCCCATTGTGGAAAAGCCTACGAAGGAAAATTAATCTCGCCGGAAAGTGATTCACGATTTAATGGACGGTTGATCATGCATGTCAGAAGTTGTGAAGAGGGGAAAATCCGGATTCCCTTTTTTGTCGGGGAAGATCGGTCCCGTACTTGGGTTTTGACTCAAGAGGATAATGGGTTGATTCAACTCAAGCATGATCATCGGCATGAAGACGGGAAAGAAGATCGGGTCACCCAATACGGGGGAAAAGCAAGCAATACCGGTTCGGCTACCACTCAGTTTTTCCCCGCAGACCAGTTTACCGCAAATTTGCTTCCCGCTGCTGTGGGAAATGTCTGGTGGATTACCTAGGACGACACGTCTTTTACCTACAACTTGAGAAGACTAGGTTCGGAAACCCTGTTTACCGTAAGATTTGACTTAACTCAAGCCATAGAACCGCCGGCTGCCCCTTGGGGGTGGGTGGACTAAATCGACCAAGCCATGAACAATTCTTTGATTGCCCTTTGGAAAGAAGGGAGAACACGGTTCACCAAGCTTCTTGATGCCACTCAGGAGTCTGACCTATCCAAGCATCTTGGAGAAAGCCCCAATTCAGCGGGCTTTTTGATCCGTCATATTACGGAAGTGGAGCTACTTTTTGCGAAGAATGTCTTTGGATTGGCCGAGGTCAAAATTGTAGCCAAAACCCTGATCGCAGGAAAAGACACCGGTGAATGGACGAATCTTGCCGAACTCAAAGAGATTTCAACCTATGCTGCTGAAATGCTGGAAAAGGCGATTTCTGTGCAGGAAAATTGGGATGAGGTGATCGAAACCAAAGAGTTTGGAAGAAAAACAAAGGCCGAAGCCTTGGGTAGAATCACTACTCACACAGCTTATCACGCCGGGCAACTGGCCTTGATTCTCAAATACGGAAAGTGATAGTTAGGTGAGTTTTTTAATGATTTCCTGAGCATCAGGAAACAAGGGAGAAAGCTCCTCAGCGGTGAAGAGTTCAAAGTCCCGAAAATCAAATCCCGGTGCTACCACGCAGGAGACTAATGCGTAACTATCCGAATCATCCACTGTGCTGCCGAAAATAGTTTGGGCAGGAACCAAGTGCTGAGGTCTGCACCCATCCGAATTCACAGGCCCGAGCTTCAGTTTTTCGTGTCCTTGTTCTGTCAATAAATGAACAGTCAGAGGGCTTCCCTCATGCCAATACCAAAGTTCATCGCTTTGGATTCGGTGAAAATGCGAAACATCTTCAGACCTCAGGAGGAAGTAAATGGAAGTGGTAAGGCTTCTTTCCTCGCCAGATTTTAGGATGGATTGAGGGGATCGGTAGGTTTCGGCATAAAAGCCCCCTTCCGGATGGGCTTTCATGTCTAGGAGGTGAACCAGTTCAGCAATCCGCTTATCTACCAAACTCATGCGTATTGGGCTTCCAAAATATCAACAATCCTTTCGGCTGTTTTTCCATCCCAAAGGGGAATGCCCTGATATTGCTTCCATTCCCCAGCCATGATTTTATCCAGATAAGGCTTCAGCTTCTTCGGGTCTGTTCCTACCAGTTCGTTGGTTCCGAGATGAATCGTCTCTGCCCGCTCAGTATTGTCTCGAAGGGTCACGCAAGGCACATTCATCACTGAAGTCTCTTCAGTCACCCCACCTGAATCAGTGATTACTCCTTTGGCATTTTTGACCAAATAATTGAACTCCAGGTAGCCCAAAGGTTCCACCAAGTGAAGGTTGGTGGCGTTTATACCCAGATTTTGAAGATTTTTTGCGGTACGGGGATGCACCGGAAAAACGATCGGAAGACCACCTGTACCTTCGAGGATGGCATCAATCATGGCCTTGAGGGAATTTTCCTGGTCCACATTGGCCGGGCGATGCATGGTCATCACGAAGTAATTTTGAGGCTCAAGGGTATTGAAAACCTCCCCTTCCGGCTTTTTGAATCGTGGCATTTGGGCCTTCAGGGTATCGATCATCGTATTTCCTACAAAATGAATCTTTTCCTCAGGCACTCCTGCCTTTCTCAAGTTGGTATTGGCAATCTCCGAAGTGGTGAAAAAATGATCCGTAATCGAGTCCGTCACCATTCGATTGATCTCTTCCGGCATACTCAAGTCCCCGGATCGAATTCCTCCCTCCACGTGGGCTACATCGATTCCCAATTTTTTGGCAGCAATGGAGCAAGCCAAAGTGCTCGTCACATCTCCTACTACAATCACCAAGTCTGGGCGATTTTCCATCAATTCTTTTTCAAAAGCTATCATGATGGCTGCTGTCTGTTCGGCTTGGGTTCCCCCTCCACCTCCCAAATTGGCATCAGGCTCCGGGATGTTCAATTGCTCAAAAAAGTCCCCGGACATTTTTTTATCGTAATGCTGACCGGTATGCACCAGTCTATAATGTAAGTCTTTGCCTGATGCTTGTTTTTTTTGAAATGCATGAATGATAGGTGCGATTTTCATAAAATTTGGTCTTGCACCTGCGACCACGGTAAAAATTGCCATGAATAAGAGAGATAAGTTCCCGGCAAAAATAAGGAATCCTGCTTTTAGGCTGGCTAATCTATCCGATCTTTGAGCGGGGTTTGGTCGGTTTTTTGTTTATTTGCTCTGAAATTATTTTTGAGTAAAAATCAATCCATGAGAATAGGTAAGTGGCTGTGGCGTGCAAGCATCGGCCTGATTTTAGGGTTAGTTTGCGCAGTTAGCTCTTGTGTGGAAACCGTTGAAAATCAGATTGTCGTTTATTCCAATGATTTTTCCGATTTGAATTTGGCCGGATTTGAAAACGGGAAATTGTTTATTTGGAGAAATGATACCATCGCAGGGATATATCACAACGAGCAAGTGGCAGTAAATCTGCAAGAACTTCCTGCTCATAATTTCATCAAAGTCACAGTAGAAATCCTGATTCATGATAGCTGGGATGGCAATCCGGACGACGGCATTTCTGGCCCGGATTATTGGTACCTGGGGCTTGACCAGACGGAAACTTTCAGAACTACCTTCTCCAATTCACCCTGTGAGTCTACATTTTGTTTGTACCAGTCTTACCCCAATACCTTTTTCAGACAAAATACCCCGAAAACCGGCGCTATTCAGACCAACCTACCCGGTCTATGTATTTTCGGCGCATTTGCCAACTATACGACCCGATACCAAATCGAGGAATTGATAGAGCATAGCAATCCGTCTGTAAAAGTCTTCATGGGAGCAGAATTGAAACAGGTCAATTCTCCGGATCCCATTTGCGATGAGTCCTGGTCTATTTCAAAAATCATGGTGGAAGCCATCCAAACCAACAGATGATGAGCAGGCTCAGCGGAAAAAATATAGGATTGATTATTCTCGTTCTTTGGGGAATTGGCTTGAGTGTGAGTGCACAAACTATCCCGGTGAGCACACCTGTACTGGACGATTACTTGAGGAGATTGCAGCTGATGGGTGAAGTGGATTCGGCTTCCTCTTTCATGATCAGACCGATTTACCCGGCCGATGCTATGGGAATTGCGCATGGCTTTGACTTGGATAGTTCGGTGGTTGACTTGGACAATTCCTATTTTCACTGGAGATTCGGCAAAGAAGGCAAAGGCAAGTTTCTGACCCTTCCGGGAACCTACCGGGTGCAATTCAATTCTGAGTATGCTTTCGGGGTAAATGACGGGGCCATGATTCCCAACCGGGGGCTTCAGCAAGTCATCAGTCCGGGTGCTTATGTGGAATATGGAAAGGTTTCCCTTCAGTTTCAGCCGGAGATTCTTTTGGCTCAAAACAAAGACTACCTGGGATTCCCAATCGAGCATCAGGCCACGATCCTTTTTTACTATGAGTACATGAACCGAATTGATATGCCGGAGCGATTTGGAGAGGAAGCCTTCAACCGGGTTTATTTGGGTCAGTCCAGCCTTCGGTTCAACCACAAGGAATATTCTATCGGGATTTCTTCAGAGAACCTTTGGTGGGGACCCGGACGGAGAAATTCCCTTTTACTAGGCAACAACGCTCCTGGATTCCTGCATTTCACCCTGAATACCCGAAAACCTGTTCAGACCCTTCTTGGAGGGTTTGAAGGGCAATTGGTCTCCGGATTTCTGAAAAGTACAAACTTCTTACCCCCTTGGCCGGACTATTCCATCCAGCAAAATCCGGTCTACATGCCCAAGCGTGAGGATGGAAACCGCTACCTATCCGGTTTGATTTTGACTTATCAGCCTAAATGGGTACCCGGATTGTTCTTGGGCTATGGCACTGTCAATCATCTCTACCGAAGTGATGTGAGCAGTTTGGGAGATGCTTTACCCCTTTTCAACGGCCGAAAAAAGGCCAAGAATGTGTATGATCCGATCCAGGAGAAAAGACAGCAATTCAGCTCGGGATTTTTCCGCTGGCTCAGTCCTGAAGGAAGATTTGAATTTTACGGAGAATATGGTACACGGGACAACGACAGAAGATTGAACGACTTCCTCACGACACCGGAATCAGGAAGAGCCTTCACTTTTGGCTTTGCTCATTTGGTAGGACTTAAAAACCCCAAACGCTTCCTAGAACTGAGCTCTGAGATGACGCTATCCGGTCAGACTATTCGGGATGACATTCGGCAGCTTCGCACTTGGTACATTCATGACCATGTCAGACACGGATATACCCATCAGGGACAGGTCCTGGGCATCGGCAATGGTCCTGCAAGTAATCAGTTGTTTTTTGGTGTGGCTTGGGTAGAAGGGCTTAAGAAAATCGGGTTTCAATTCGAGCGAATTGAATACAACAACGACTTCTACTACTACCGATATGAGGCCTCCAAGGATTTCCGAAATAAATATGTCGATCTGGTATTCTCCTTGACTCCGGAGTGGAAGTTTGGCAATTTCCTGTTGGCAGGTAAATTCCAATATGTCAATACGCTCAACTACAAGTGGTTTTTGGAAAATGATCCCAACCAATACTTTGTGCCCGGGTATGACCGGAAAAACTTTGTCGGTCAGATCGGACTCACCTATTTATTTCAATAATCTCAGCCCATTTACCCTATGAAAGCAGAAAAAGACAAAGTCGTAGCTGTAGCCTATACCCTAAAAGTGGATGATGGAGAGTCAGGGCAGGAGCTATTTGAGACGGTATCAGAGGAAAATCCATTTTACTTTCTTTTTGGCTACCAAAACGTGTTACCCTTATTTGAACAGGCCATCGCAGGCAAGGAGGCAGGGGACACTTTTTCAGTATTTATAGACTTCGAAAATGGATACGGTGACTACGACGAGAATAAAAAAGTCATTATCCCAAAGGCCAATTTCAAAGAAGAAGGAAAAAAGAACAAAGATCTACTCCGGGTAGGGAAGGTCATTCCTATGCAGGACGATAAAGGAAATCAGATGCGTGGGGAAATCACCAAAGTGGACTATCGAGGGGTTCACATGGATTTTAATCCTCCCTTGGCAGGATTTGACCTCTATTTTGAGGGAAAGGTGATGCTGGTACGGGATGCCGAACCGGTTGAAATCGAGCATGGGCATGCTCATGGCCCCGATGGCCATCATCATCACTGATTATTTTCCAACTATTTCAAAAATGCCCTAGAATCTAGGGCATTTGCCTTATGGACTGGAAGTAAAGGGTCCGGTAATTTTGGTAAGAAATCTTTTACTACCAAACCTTTTACTGAAATGAAAACAATCGAAATTTTAAGAAAATTAGCCCTTTTGGCTTTTGTATTGGCTTTTATGGCTTGCTCCAGCGATGATGAAGTCCCTCAAGGTGCACTGAATGTGGAAATGACTATCGATGGAGTAGCCTGGAAGGGTGCCGGAAACAGCAGAATTGAAAATGTAGCCGGATTTACAGCTTTTGCAATCGGTGCGGGAGCTACTGACCGATCCAGCTTGGCATTGACCATGACCGAAGAGCGGACAGGAAATTTCAACCTTGCAGGAAATGCAGTTTGGATTACCTCTGATCAAGTGGTTCACAATGCTATTTCAGGAACCTTGACTATTACTAAGTTGGAAAACAACAAGGTGTCCGGTACATTCTCCTTCAAGGCGAGACCCGCACTGGGTGGTGGCACAGAAGTAAATATTACCAATGGTAGCTTTACGGATGTCAACATCATGAGGTAATCCCCTCAGAAAAATAGATTTTTTCAGACTTACTCAATTGGGGTGATTGAGCAAAAGCAGGCCTCCTGAGAATTCAGGAGGCCATTTTTTATTTTCTCAGATCGTAGCCGTAGGATTTGTAGGCCAAGTCGATACTTAGATCCCGAAGTCCGTCAATCCGATCTGAGGGGTACAGCAAATACGCCTTGGAAAGCTGATCGACGGCCTTTCCATAAGCCTGCTTGTTGAAATGCACAATGGCATCATTGTAGTATTGTAGTCCGGCCAGCTCTTTCAAAGTCACTATTCTAAAAGTAGAGTTGTCAGAATAGTCCACTACAGGTCCTGCAATGGTTTGGTTCAAGTTATATCGTTGGGCGTTTTTCTCAGGTTGGTAGGCGTTGAGGTAGTTTTGAACCTCCGTAGGAGTAGTGATCATCCCTCCCACAGGAAGGGTACTTTCCAGGACAATTTTCTTCCCTTCCAGATTGACCACCAAGAAGACGTGATAATCGGTCTCTACGATATCGAATTCAAAACCGTAGCGCTCCAAAAGCAAGCCCAAAGCTGCAGATCCGCTGACACAATCGTACTTTCCTGCGGAAAGCATCGCATTGAAGGTGGAATGCTGCTCGTATTTTTTGAGAAGCTTCTGATGGGTTTTTTGAAAAATCTGTCTCAGCAGGGCTAGCTGATCCCCACTTTTTTGAGCTTTGGAATCCAGCTCCTCTACTAAATCCACCCAACTATCAGAAGAAAACTCAGGCTTGGCCTGTACCGCTCTAAATAGTTGAAAAAGGTTGGATTCACCTTCAGTCCATAGCGCTTTTTCAGCATCTGTAGAAAAAACCAACCCCTCACTTGTACCCACCAATTCCTGGGTCTTGCCCTGAAGGACAAGTCCGGAAAGGATAAGCAATGTGAGTAGTAAGTTCTTCATTGGTCATGAAGCTAATGTTAATGAATAGAATCAAAATTAACAATTTGTTAACATTAACAAAACAAATGGGGAAAATGTTGGTGGTCAAAGGGTTAAAATTTATGTGATTATCCTCTTACCTCCTCTGCCAAAAATAAAGGCAAATCCGGATGCCGATCGACGCTTGGTGAGCCGGTCGTACCAAGTCAATGCCATTTTGACCCGCTGGCATCGTTGCCGATAATCATAAGAATTTACTTATGATGGTAGGGTTCATTCCGGAGAATGGTCATGCCCCGGTAGAGTTGCTCAATAAAAAACGGCCGGATCATCTGATGGGAAAAAGTCATTTTGGAAAGAGCTACTTTTCCATTGGCTCGCGCATAGACTGCATCTGAAAAGCCATAGGGGCCCCCGATGACGAAGATGAGCTGACGCAGACCGGAGTTCATTTTCTTCTGCAAAAAGTCCGCAAATTCCTCTGAAGTGAAGCTTTTCCCTTTTTCATCCAAAAGAATCACCTCATCCGAAGCTTGGATTTTTTTGAGAATCAGTTCCCCTTCCTTCTCTTTTTGGCTTGCTTCCGAAAGGGATTTGGTATTCTTCAAGTCGGGGATTTGCTCAAAATCAAATCGGATGTAATGACCCAAGCGTGTAGAATACTCCTTCTCCAAAGTCTGTAGGGCCGCATGGTCGGTCTTTCTGATGGCGATCAGTTTGATTTGCATGGAATAAATATCCGAAATTCTTCAAAAGGACAAGGTTTTCCTCCGAAAATCTCCGTCAATCCCCAAAATACCCCGACTCTACCTTCATTTTTCCATTCGAATTACTTAACGGAGACTGGAAAAACATTCGTCTTAAACAGCCTGTTCGAAACACACTAACCAAAAATATTTCTACCCATGAAAAAATTACTTTCCACTCTAATGGTGCTTACCGTAGTGTTGGCATCTTCTTTCACCAACAAATCAACTCAAGTACATGAGGTTGAGGCTGATATTGTCGACTTGGCGGTTCAGACTGAGTTTCTATCCACCTTGGTAGCAGCTGTGAAGGCTGGCGATTTGGTGGATGTATTGAAGGGAGACGGACCATTTACCGTATTCGCTCCTACCAATGATGCTTTTGCAAAACTGCCTGCAGGTACTGTAGAAAACCTATTGAAGCCTGAAAACAAGGCTCAATTGGTTGCAGTATTGACTTACCATGTGGTACCAGGCAAAGTAATGTCTTCTACCTTGAAAGATGGCATGAAGGCTAAAACTGTACAAGGCCAGGAAGTGACTATCTCTTTGAAAGACGGAAAAGCAATGGTGAACAATGCCACTGTGACTGCTGCTGATATCGAGGCGAGCAACGGAGTCGTTCACGTGATCGATACCGTGATTCTTCCTTCCATGTAATTGAAACAATACAAAAAGAGGCCCTTGAAACGAAATCAAGGGCCTCTTTTTTTATTTGATCAGTTCCTTTCTCTTCAGGATGGTCTCGAGAAACTTTTTCTCGTTGTCAGAGTTGAAAATTCGAAAAGGCAGGTGAATGAATTGAGCCTTGGAAAGATAAAGGACGAATGCATCTTTGGTCATTTCTGCCTTTTTGATCATGTTCCACTGCACCGGCATTCCTTCGCGGGCATTGATCTTCATCAGGATTTGACGGCTGTCAATTTCATAGCCCATCTTCTGGAAAATCGGTTTATTCTGCTCCATTTGAGTCACTCCGGTAAACTGAATGGCCCAAAACAACACATAAAGGCCATAAGCAATCAGTGCACCGATAATCCACCAAATGGAAGCAATCCAAAAATATCCACAGCAAATCGCCAAAGCGATCAAAATGACCCACCACTGTTCCTTAAGAATGGATACAAGGCCCATTTTGATATAGGTACCGGTTTCTAATTGGTATTTTTTGGTTTTAATTATCATCAGTCGAGAATTTGAGTCCGCAAATATCCACCTATCTTGGAGATTAAGCAAGTTGACTCCATTCATTATCAGGCAAAAGCCAAAAACAAAAATGCCAAACCATTGACTTAAAAGCAGTATTGATTTATCTTATAAAAAATTTTTAGCCATGAATAGTCTTGTGATTGATCTCTTCTTGTGCGGTGTGGCTTATGTCATCCTGATTTATTTTGTTGCTACCATGACCAAAAATTCCCTGAGAAAGGGTAAGAGCAACAACGATGATGGAGATGGAGGAATAGAGAATTTCACACCACCTAAAATTGACTTGCCCCCGGGAGTAATTTGGCCTTCCGATTCACCAAAGAAAACCAAAACGCCAGAACCGGTGGATTATTAGTGGCACTTGTCGCAGACACCCTGCACCAATAGGCTCATTTCTTTTTTCTCGAATCCCTTGGGCAAATAGACCTGCGGCAAATCAATATCATCCAGACAAGTCGTCTCTCCACAAACTTCACATTTGAAGTGCACATGCTCATGGCTATGGTCATGCTCATTTTCTCCATGGGCACAAAGGGCATATTTGGTCGCGCCACCATCGTCCAGGACCTTATGAATTAGATCCTTGTCCAGAAAGGTCTTCAACGTTCTGTAAATCGTCACCCGGTCAAAATTATCCTTCAGCATCTCCTCGAGATCTGCATGGGAAAGGGCAATGTTTTTATCCAAAAATTCCTGAATGATTTCCAGCCTGCAGTCTGTAATTCGCAGCTGATGGCTTTTCAATATTTTTTCGGGACTACTCATGATTCTGATTTGACCTCAAATTAACTCAAAATTTGAAAGCATAAAAAAGGGTGCCTGTTTCGGCACCCTTTCCTGATTTATTCTCCGGAATACTCTGCGAGGATTTTATTGATTCGATCTACCGCTTCTTCCAAGTGAAGCTTGCTCATTCGGTCGCTGGTACGTCCGATTGCACCTCGGATTTGAGTTCTCAAGGTCTTCAATTCGCCCAAAGCCATTGGACGGATATCGGATTGAGAGGCATTGATCTGAGGTCCTGCAAAAGCTCTAAACTGAGCTGGCAAGTTCGGCTCATTTCCTGTCAAGAGAAGCTCGAGTCTTTCAATGTGTGCTCTCTGAAGCGCTCTTCTGTGGACATCGATTGATCTTCCGGAGGAAAGTTCCGTCCAGATGCCTTTTCTCAAGTCATCAAAAAGCTCGGTGATTTTATAGGCATCATTTCCATTGATCGCCTCATTTTCGATCACTCTGCCCAGACGGCCCCACTCCAAGATTCCATTCAAGGTACCTACCTGAATGCCACGGATTCTCTCCAGTGCACCAAAGTCACCGATTCTGGCGATGATGCTCTCATCCATCAGCCAAGAAGGAGTAGCGAAAAGCTGCTTGTTGAGGAAGTCCACGGCAGACTTCTGCATTTCTTTGGAATTGTGCGTGTAGACCGCTTCATTTTGCCCGGAAGACTTGTAGACTTCCATCACACCGCCGACATGTGTGCGCACGTGACCCATGTATCGGTTAAACTGACCAATGACTTGGCCATACATTTCATTCAGGTCTGCATAATCCTTGTAAGGCTTGTCTGCTTCTGCAGTCCATTCGATCAGATTAGGGACAATTCGCTGAAGGTTTTTGATACCATATTCCGAAGCCTTCATGGAGTTGTCACCCAAGTCTTCAGACTGAGTAGTCGGATCGTAGCTATTGCCCTGACGGCCGTAGCGATAGACAGGATCTCCTTTTTTGTCCAAAATCCACTGGTTCAAGGTAGCCAATTCCTCCTCTGGAGTAGAAGCTTCCGGAATCGGTCTGTATCCCCAAGCAATGGCATATTTGTCGTAAGGACCTACGTCTGGCATCAAGCTTACGCCCTTGTCCTCAGGCTGCGCAATGTAGTTGAATCGAGCATAGTCCATGATTGATGGAGCAGTACCCATTTCCTTGGTGAAGGCAGCATCTCGAAGTTTTTCCACCGGATAGGCATGGGAAGAGGCAAAGTTGTGGGGAAGCCCCAATGTATGTCCTACTTCGTGAGCCGACACGAATCGGATCAATCTACCCATCACCTCATCGTCAAACTTCACGCTTCTGGCATCCGGATTGACCGCAGCAGTCTGGATGAAGAACCAGTTTCTCAGCAGGTTCATTACGTTGTGATACCATCCGATATCGGATTCGATGATTTCTCCGGAGCGAGGGTCAGACACGTGAGGTCCGTAGGCATTCTGAATATCAGAAGCAAAATATCGGATCACAGAGTAACGGGCATCTTCAGGACTCCAAGTAGGGTCTTCTTCTGGGCTAGGAGCCTCTTTGGCGATAATCGCATTTTTGAAACCGGCGGCTTCGAAGGCCTTCTGCCAGTCTTCTACCCCTTGCTTCAGATAAGGAACCCACTTCTTAGGGGTAGCAGGATCGATGTAATAAACAATCGGCTTCACCGGCTCTACCAATTCACCTCTTTTGAATTTCTCCATATCCTCCGGCTTCACTTCCAGTCTCCAACGGTCTAGATAGCGTCTGGAAGAAGCTTTTTGCTCATCGGCGCCATAGTCCACATAGGACCTGGCAAACCAACCCACTCTGCGGTCTGCCAATCGCTGCATCATCGGCTCCTTAGGAAGGAGAATCATAGATGCATTCATTTCCAAAGTGATCAAACCGGTGGCGCTGTTTGATGGAGGCTCAGCCGCTGCATAGGTCAGGACATATCTGGACTCGATATTGATCGGGTAGGAATTGATGTGAGAAATGTAAGATCGGTCGGTATCCAGTCGGGATACTTTGTATTGAGTTCTTCTGTTTCTCTGCAAGCCCAAAGCCTGATTGTCTTTGCTGAACAGATCAGTCACTTCGATCACCGTTCCTGTGGAGTCAGTACCTTTGGATTTGATGGCAAACTTCTGAAGAATGGGCTCCAGATTGGAAGCCTTTACTGCTAGGGAGATGGGAAGGGAATCCGCCGCATAGTTGTTGACAGACACCACTTTCAAAAGCACATCGTCGTTGTTTTTCTCCCAACGCACCATCAGATTGTTGGTGTTTTCTCCACCGTAACCAATCCCGTCAGCAGTTTTGGCAATTCTTACGACCATCAGCATGTCTCTTCCCATAAGGGAATCCTGAATTTCGTAGAAGTACTTGCCTTCGATTTCGTGGACTTTGAAAAGCCCATCCTTGGTTTTGGCCTTATTGGTGATGACCTCTTTGTAAGGCTTAGGACCGTTGTTGTTTCCCCCGTTTTGGGGTCTTGCCGGCGTAGCTGGGGCTGCTGCTGCTGGCTTAGAATCGTCTTTCTTCTTTTTCTTCTGAGCAAAGGTATCCTCCGAACTAATCAGAGCACCCATCACTCCGAAGACAAAAGCCGTTCTCCTCAGTAATTTGGGTAGTGTTTTATTCATGGTTTGATAATTGATTTGTCGAATTAAAGTAACTTCCATTCGAGTAGATTAGAGCGTAGGGAAACTTATTTTTTTATAAGCGGTTGAATCAACAAATTAAAGGCATTCCGTGAAGTCAGAATTTGAAATTGCAGTCATAGGAGGAGGCCTGGCAGGCTTGGTTTCAGCATATCTTTTATCCAAAAGCGGACATGAGGTCGTTTTGATCGAGAAAAAGACCTATCCTTTTCACCGGGTCTGCGGAGAATACCTGTCCAATGAAGCCCTGGGGTTTCTCCAAAGCCATGGACTTCTGCCGGATGGGATGGAGCTTCCCCAAATCCAAACCTTTGAGTTCAGTGATACTTCCGGTCAGCGCGTGCAGATTCCTTTGGATTTGGGAGGATTTGGGATCAGTCGGTTTGTGCTGGACGATTGGATCTTTCAGCAAATCCAGCAGCAGGGAACCCATTGTCTGACTGGCCTGCAGGTGGAAGAGCTGGAGTTTTTGGAAAAAGAGGACCGATTCAGACTTGTGCTTTCCAATCACAGCGAGCTCCAGGCAAAGCAGGTAATCGGCGCCTTTGGCAAAAGAAGCAAATTGGACAAGAAGCTCGGAAGGCCATTTATCGATAAAAGAAGCCCGTATCTGGGAGTCAAATACCATATCCGGACAGACTACGTGAGAGATGCTGTCGCCCTGCACAACTTCCGTGGGGGATATTGCGGGCTGAATGCCATTGAGGAGGGGAAGTTTAATCTCTGCTACCTCGGTGATCGGGAGCAGCTGAGAACCTACGGCAGCATAGAGGCGATGGAGGAGGAAGTCCTTTGGAAAAATCCCATCCTGAGAAAAGTCTGGGCCGAAAGTGAGTTTCTTTTTGACAAACCGGAGGTGATCACCGAAATCAACTTTGAGCCCAAAAAGCCGGTAGAGAACCACATCCTGATGGCGGGAGATTCAGCGGGTCTGATCACGCCTCTTTGCGGCAATGGGATGGCCATGGCTATTCACGCCGGAATCTTGGCGGCTCAGGCCATTCAATCCGGCAAATCCCGCCAAGAAATCGAAACTACCTATGAAAGGCTTTGGAGAGGGGAATTCGAAAAGCGGCTTTGGGTAGGCCGACAGGTACAGCGACTTTTTGGTTCGGGAGGCTCTTCCGTCTTCGCCCGGAAACTTATCCAACACGTCCCTCCTATAGCCCGATTGATAATTAAAAATACCCACGGCCAGCCTTTTTGAAAAGTTTGACTTCACCTTCGATTTTGGAGATAGCTGGCAAAATGGGAGTAGGGAGAAATTGCAAAATCTATACAGCCTCTCTTTTAGGTTCATTGGTACTAAGGAGATTCTACTTTTAGAGGAGGAAAATGAAACCATGGGATAAGGAAGTGAGGAAAATCCCCAATCTGAATCAGGAAGTAACTAAAGGTCTAGAATTTGACAATATAAGCAATCTATTTAGACTAGTTGTTAATGTAAAAGAAAGGGCCAAGATGAATTGATTTGCTTTTTTTAGTCGATAACAAACGTTTACAAACGCTTACAATCGGATATAAGCGTTTAACTACCGACTTGAATTGGGTGAATAATTCAATTTTCTACCAAAAAGATGGAAAAGATTGTTTTGTATCTCCCAAGACAAAAGTCAGGCAGATTTAAGGTGTATATCCCTTATTCACTAAAAGCAGAGCGGGAAGCATTCAAAAAGCTCAATACAAGTTTCTACCATGCTTCTCAGAAACTTTGGAGTCTGGTAAATACACCAGAAAACATTAAAAATGTCAAGGTACTATTTGGTGAAAAGCTTATCGAGGAGACTAGCGAAAATCGCGAATATGCCCAACCCAAGTTTTCCCTGTCAGAGAAAAGCGAGGAAGCCCTACGCCAGCTTCGCCAAAAACTTACGCTAAAGGCCTACAGTCCTTCCACCTTGGGGAATTATGCCACAGCCTTTGCCAAGTTTTTGAGATTTTTTGAGCAAAGGGAGTTGACCTCCATCACCAAAGAGGAAATAGAGGGTTTTGTTTACCATCAAATCAACAAGTATAAAATTTCTGAATCAGCTCAGAATAGCCTAATCAATGCCATCAAGGCATACTATGAACATGTCTTGGGAAAGCCCAGAGAATACTATGAGATTCAGCGCCCCAAGGCTTCCCAAACGCTTCCCAACATTCTAAGCAAGGAAGAAATCGCAGGAATCATCCAAGCCACATCCAATCTGAAGCATAAAACAATTTTACTTACAATCTATAGTGCCGGACTCCGGATCAGCGAGGCTGTTCGACTTCGGATAAGGGATGTTCATTCGGACGAAGGCTACCTTTTTATCAAGGGATCGAAGAATAAAAAGGACCGAAAAACAGTCTTATCTCCTATTTTGCTAGGAGAACTCAGAAGGTATTACAGACAATACAAACCTTCCTATTGGTTATTTGAAGGACAAGAGGGAGGACAATATTCGGTCAAGAGTATTCAGAATATTTTCAGGGTCGCTGTTCAAAAGAGCGGAGCCAATCCTTGGGCCACAGTCCATACACTCAGACATAGCTTTGCTACTCACTTATTGCAGAGTGGGACCAATCTGAGGATGATTCAGGTCTTGCTTGGTCATGCCAGTAGCAAGACGACAGAAATCTACAGCCATGTGCTGGCAGTATCAAATAAAAATGTGGTATCCCCCCTTGATCAGATCACCGAATTGATTAATTTGACCTCAGAAACAGCCAGAAAATCCAGCTCGTACATAAGGGATATACACGAAACTGCGAGATAAGATGGGATTTATCGGGATGTTATGTGCTATGCTAAAACGACAACGTACCGATGACAATAGACAATATTCTTGACAATATTTATCCGCTCACCGAAACTTCTAAACAGACACTCAAAAAGTACATTGACGAAGTAAGTTATCCAAAAGGATATATTTTGTTACGGGCTGACAGAATAGAAAAGAACATTTATTTTATCAAACAAGGAATTGTTCGGGCTTACACCAAAACAGCCGACAACGAGATAACTTTTTGGTTTGGTAAAGAGGGTGACGCCATTATTTCTATGAAAAGTTATGTTGCCAATCAAAAAGGATATGAAGACATTGAGCTGCTGGAGAATTGTAAACTTTATGAATTGAAAACCCAAAATCTTCGGAAACTTTTTGACGAAGACATACACATTGCAAATTGGGGACGAAGATACCTAGAACAGGAATTTATGAAAATGGAAGAACAGCTTATTTCCCGACAATTCCGAACCGCAAAAGAACGTTACAAGCAACTTTTAAAAGATAATCCCAGCTTAATTCAGCGAGTACAACTAGGACACATCGCTTCATATTTAGGAATAACACAAGTAAGCCTAAGTAGAATAAGGGGAGAAATATAGTAACCATCCATTTTTTATCATTTGTAAAATTTTTTCTTGATTCAATTTTTTAACTTTGCGTAAACAAAAAAAAAGATTATGAATTGGATTGCATTGATTCTTGCAGGTATTTTTGAAATCGGTTGGCCACTAGGTTTAAAAATGGCTCAGAATGGCGATGGGTATAAATTTGGATGGATAACTCTAGCCATAGCATCTATGGTAGTTAGCGGTGTATTATTGTTTTATGCCCAAAAAACAATTCCAATTGGCACCGCATATGCTATATGGACAGGTATCGGGGCTGTTGGAACATTACTAATTGGCATATTCTTCTTTGGTGATTCGGCTAATATATTTAGACTATTGTCGGCAACGCTCATCATCGTTGGAATAGTTGGATTAAAAGTATTTTAACTGCCCTGTGAAGTTGTTAAAATGCACAGCACATAACAACTAAGCTTTCGTGCGGCTTGCAAAGCCAAGCATGAAAGCGCTGTTGCACGAAACCGGTGAGGTTCTTATGGGGATTGAATCGGAATTTCAGTTGGATTTGTAGGACTTGATAGCTGAAAAAGTCTCCTCAGAATTGCTCGTCACGTTTGAAAAGCCATCTAATT